>CAJWQP010000043.1 GCA_913045445.1 uncultured Nitrospina sp.
CATAAGGGATATGTCGAAGCGTCCCTCAAAAATACGTTTTTATGTCGGCTTTCTCTTTGAGCGTTTCGACATAACTACGGGTGGCGCTCCCTACCTTTGTTGCTCTAAGTATTTTATCTATTCGTTCTTTTGCTTTATCGAGGGGTATCGTTTCACCCGCTTTGAGGTCGGTCAGTTTTAGCAGGTGGAATCCGTGTCCGGTTTTGAATGCCTCGCTCACTTCCCCCACTTTCATATCAAAGGCCCTTGAGCTGAACGCACCAAACATCTGGTTTTTGGTGAAATAACCCAGGTCGCCTCCTTTTGATTTAAGACTGTCCTGCGAAAATTTGGTTGCCAGCTCAGCAAAGTTTGCTCCGCCTTTTATCTGGGCCAAAATACTTTCTATTTTCTTTTTAGCGGCTTTTTCAGATTTCGCATTTCCACGTTTGGCTTTAATAAGAATCACGCTTGCCCGGGCTTTGGGGTCCATATTGAACTTGTTCTTGTTCTTTTCGTAGTACGCCTTGATTTCGTCAGCGCTGATTTTGATGCCCGGTTCTATTTCGCGGTCTATCACCTGTTGCATCTGGAGATCAATTTTAAGTTCCTTCTTATATTGCTCCAGTGTCATTTTGCGATCCTTCAACTCATGCTCGAATATGGCATCCGATTTAAAGGATGATTTGATTTGCCTCAGTTTTCTTTCGAGCATCTCATCGGTGACATGAGCGCCGGTTTCCTCTCCTTTTTGCAACAGCAGAGCACGACCAATTTCGTTGTCGATCAACTTTTTTGCCGCAGATTTTTCCTGGTCGACCGAAAGAGGCATGCCCCTTTTCTTATAGTTTGTCAGGGCTTGTTTAAGTTCGCGAACGATGTCGTCATTGCGGATGTCCTTACCGTTGACTTTAGCCACTACATCGGGCAGGGCGATCCGCAATTTTTCTTCATGCGTGTGCCCAGAATGCGCGAAGGCGGATGTTCCTGCAGAAATCAATGCACAGGCTGAAACAAGACTGATCCAGAATATATTTCTATCCAATTGAAGCATGGAATCCCTTTCAATAAATGAGTTGCTGAGAAATAGTGCGTAAACCTAAACTATCTATTCAATACAGGGTTGTCAACCCGTTTATTCATTCAATATATAGGGGCAGGCAGGGTTGAAGTCAGCCCGCAACGCTGTGTTTTGGGAGTTGCTCTTTCAGTTTATTGAATAATATAATTGTGATCACGGTGATTAAAAGAAGGCTTCCTATGGCGGCTCTGTATTTTAGAGTTTGCGTGTCTTGAAGCATCCAGACGACGCTTCCCCAGATTAAAGGTCCAACAATGGAGGCCATTTTCCCAGCGAGACCATAGAGTCCGAAAAACTCCCCGACCTTTTCTTTGGGCGATAGTTCGACAATTATTGTTCGGCTGACGACCCACACCCCTCCCATTCCTGCTCCCGCTAGTGGACCTACTATCCAGAACAGTGTTTCCCCCGGACTCACCATGATGAGTGTCAGGGCGACCAGCCAAATCCACAGGACAGTGTAATAAGAAAAGACCGTTCCTTTGTTTTTTACCAGCCAGCCGATGACCACGGAGCCCAGCATGGCAAAAGTTGTCGAAAGAATTAAGAAAGTTGTGATCTGACCATCGTTGAACCCAATCACTTTATTTGCGTAAACCGCCATGAACGCAATGACAGTATTGACCACGTCGAGAATGAGAAAATGAATTCCGATGAATTTTAATAGAACATGATACTGCGATGCGTCTGCAATCGTCTTCTTGAGAGTGCGGAATGCTTTGCCGACATCCACCTGAAAAGGTTTTGGATCGGGATCTTTGACGAAAAGGAAACAGGGAATGGAAAATATCAGAAACAGGGTTGCCGTTGGAAGAAAAGCGGCCGTTCGACCACCATCGGCTACAAAAGGTTTGACTAGAAGGAGTCCGGCAATGGAACCAACGTATCCCAGCGCGACGCCATATCCTGAAATCATGCCAACGCTTGAGTGGCGGGCGACATTTGGCAACATGCCATTGTAGAACACAAGAGCAGACTGATAACAATAGTTGGCGATAATAAACAAGCACAGCCCCATTCCCAGTTGATTGGTCTGCCCGATGAGTGCGGTGGCGATAACTGCGATGAGGGTGAGCAGGGTGAGAGGGAATTGTCGTCTTCCTGTATGGTCCGAAATCGCGCCGAAAACAGGAACACTGATAGCGACCGCGAACATGGACCCCGAAAGTGCCAGACTGTAAAGAATGTCTTGTCCGCCATGATCTACTGTTACCCATAAGGCAAAGTAGAGCGAGATAACATTCATCGAGAAAATTGTGTTGGCGAAATCGTAGAACGCCCAGGAGGTGATGGCCCTTTTATCGGGTCGCCCGGTCATGGCACTGGAAGGACGGTGCGAAATCCGTAGATTTCGTTTCTAATATGAGGACGGTTGCGCGATCGCCTGACAACCTGGACTCCATCAATACTATTCAGGTAAGAGCCACCGCGCAGAACTTTATAGGTTCCTTTGCCTGGTGGGCCTTGCGGGTCCAGCTCCGGGCTGACTCGATAGAAATTTTCATCGTACCAGTCGAGACACCATTCCCAGACATTGCCGGACATATTGAGTACGCCAAAGGGGCTTGCTCCCGATTGATAATAATTAATCGGAGCTGTTTTTTTGTAATTGTCATCTTCGCCAAAAATGTTGACGAAGTAAAAGAAAAACCCTTTATCAAACTTTCCGCCCCAGGGCCACAACCTGTCATCATTTCCACGAGCGGATTTTTCCCATTCGGCTTCAGTGGGTAATCGGCGTTTTTTCCATTTAGCGTAAGCCATAGCATCATGCCAGCTCACCCCAACAACCGGGTGGTCTGGTAGGTTCAGTGTTTTATCTTCCCAGAACTCAGGTTTTTCATGGTCGGTCGCTTCAACAAATTCCATGTACTTCGCATTGCTAACTTCATGCTTGTCGATAAAGAATGCTTTGGTGTAGACAAAGTGAAGAGGCGCTTCATCTTCCTTGCCAGAAGAAGTTCCCATTTGGAAATACCCTTCTGGAATGAAAATCATCCCCGGCGGCGGTGTTGGATTGGTTTGAGCGTTTGTTGGCGCGGCAAAGCAGAATAGCAATAGGAGAAGAAGGAACCGGGTGGAGAATTTCGTTGATTGTCTGCCGAAAGTCTCATTCATGGAAGTTCGAAAAAACTGATCCTTCTGACAAGGGGTTGAGAGGTTTGAACTTTCTTTTCAATCGGCAGGTCAGACTCTATTCCCTCAATATTTATCCATTGATAGTGACCGTTCCAGCAATTCAGAGTCACCACGGTATTCCCGTACTGGTCGTCTGACCGGTTCAGGAAAACAGGAGCCTTGCATTGCTGACAATGCCCTTGAATTTCGTCAATGGATTTCGTTTTCACAGTCGATTCTTCCAAAGAAAGTTTTTGTTTCTCAAAAGCCAGTTCTTAACATTAATAACGTATGCCTGATTTTATGTTGAAACAGCAACAGGCATCAAGAAAAATTTTCATCAAAATAAATTTCGTGGGAAAAAGTTGCTGTAAAAGTCAAGTTAAATTTTTGGAAGGAAGTGTTCAGGAGCCTTTGTTAAAAGGGAAGCCGGCCTTACATAGCAGGTCTTTCAACTCATCTATTGGGAGGCCAATGATATTAGAATAAGATCCATCGTAACCTTCGATCAGGGACGATCCTTTTCCCTGAATGGCGTAAGCGCCCGCCTTGTCCATGGGTTCTCCGGAATTAACATAAGATACGATTTCCGTCTCAGTCAGAGATTTGAAGCGTACCCTTGAGACGGTGGCGGCAGATGAGGTGTTTGAATGAATTATCGCCATGCCGGTGATGACTTTATGTTCGCGTCCGCTCAGGCGTCTTAAAATCTGGCACGCGTCTTCGGCATCAGTCGGTTTACCGATGATTTCATCGTCCAGCACGATCAGGGTGTCCGCTCCGATGACCCAGTGACCGGGATGACGGTCGGCGACCCAATCTGCTTTTTGCCGACCCAGGAACGCGGCATTCTCCTCGGGTGAAAGGTCGGGAAGGCAAACTTCATCTACTTCACTCGGAATTACCCGAAAATTACCAATGATTTGTTTGAGCAGTTCAATTCGCCTTGGGGATTGAGAGGCGAGGATGACAGGGGCGCAGGAATCGTTCATGATGGTTTAAAATTTGAATTTAACAGGTTCTTCACTGGCATATTGGAAACAGTTTCCTTATTATATATGACTCCGATGATTGCAAGGCAAAATCAGGGTGGACTCAAGACCGGGTCGGGGTCCGTAGTTTACCAAAATTAAACATAGGGAGGTTTTAAATTTAATCATGGCAGGAGCTTCTTTTCAAATTCAAGTAAGGCATATTCAGGTTGCTAAGAAAGAAGTAGCAGACCTGTTAATGGAAACGGTTGGATCCACCAAGGCAGGTGTGCCTCAAGTACAGTTGTTGATGAAACTTGCAGGCAAGTACAGTACTTGTCGCTCGAAAGATGATGGCGGCAATCTCGGGTGGGTGGAGATGGGGTGGAATCCTGAAGACCCGCGCAAACCGCGTGGCGGATTCAGAAAGCTCGAGAATGAAGAGCTTCATGACATTATTGGCAAAGCCCTGGAAAAAAATGAAATAGAGCAAGGGGTGGTTTTTGGTCCAGTACAGACTAAACAGGGCTATCACGTTGTGATCATATCCAACGAATTCAAGACAAACCGGATTTTATAGTAATCTCCAACTTGCTCATTCCCGCTAATTGTTGCTCTTTAGTTTCAAGTCGTCCAGAGCGCTTGCCTGTACCCAACTGGTTATTGGAGGACTTTGCTTAGATAAAATTGTAGGCGAAACAGCCGCTTGAACAGCGGACCATGTAATGAGGGCAGGACTTGCATGGTTCCTTGACCTCGGTTTTTTCAAACACGTTGGTCAAAAACCTCGCTCCCATGCGGGCCGTGGCGATAGAGTTCACTTCCTTGAACTCGCTGGTGTTTCCTAGCCGCATTTCATGAAAAGGAAAACAGTTGAAACAATCTCCCTTGGCGTCGATATCCATCGGGCTTCCATCAGCACAGCCAAAATAAAGTTCCTGGGTTTTCCATTCAGCCAGTTCCGGAACCTGTTTGAATCCGTGAAAATAAAAGCGCTGGACGAGATCAGTTTCATCTTCCTCAATTTCGTCGAGGAAACAGGGCGGGAACGAACAGTCAAACCGGAAGGCCATCTGCGGGAATCTCTTAAGGAGCTGGAGCATTTTGCGGCCCAACGGGGGATAGTCCCGTATGGGAAGATAGACGTTGGACTCGCCCCCAACGATAGGAAAAGCCGGGCTCACCCTGATCCGGTATTCCTGATCTTTGGGCAACCCCACTGTTTGGTAAATCGCATCGATTTGTTCGCATTGCGATTCTATGTCCTGATCTTTTGAATACAGGTTAATGCTGAAGGTTATGCTGTAACCATTAGCGCGCATAAATGTTTCGGCGATTTCCTTGCACCGTTCATGATTTTTCTCGGAAATATTATCGAGTGTCTGCCAGTTGAGCAAGACAGCAAAACTGATTTTTCTCTTGAGAGCGCCGTTGCGTCCTGCGGTGCTGACCAGCAGGTCCAAAGCTTTGTCACCCATCAATCCATTAGTGAACAACCCTAACGAAGTGAAAGACGGCATCGCTTCAAAAGTCTGGCTGAAAATTTCATTGAATTGAGGGTGCAGTGTGGGTTCGCCGCCCATGAAATTGATGACCGGTGAGTTTTTTATTTTTGGAAGAAGCTCACGGGTGAAATAGTCAAACTCCATGGATTTCCCGGGAGTTTGCACCGTTTCTTCCATATAGTCATCCGCGAAGCAGTAGTTGCATTTCAGGTTACAATAGCTGTTTAAAATAATATTCATTTGTAAAAAAGGAACCCAAAGGGCAACCAAAATTCCTGAAGAAAGTTAATGATGTCGTTACTCATCCTATCATAGGTAGGCAGGATTCTTTCAGGTGGACAGGATTATTTTTTCAGGATCAAGGTTCGAATGTTTTTTTTCGCCGGATGATTTGTGAGGTTCCGGCATGAACGACCATGCGCAGTTCAAAGGGATAGGTCCGGCAGACATTGACGAAGATTTGAATGGCCTGATCCTTGGCTTCAGATTCATCTTCTGCTTCGCATTTCATTTCCCAGGTAGAGGCGAGAGTGGGTATTTTTTCCATGCCGTGTTCTTCCAGGCGTTCGCATATTTCCTTTTCAGCATCCTCGCTGATATCTTTCAATTCGGTGGCAATCAGGACATTGTAAAATTGACTCAAGATGTTCCTCCATGAAGAGTTTCAATAGATCAACAGGTTCTATAGTGTATAATAAGCCGGAGAAAATGGAAACCGATGCTGTGATCATCCACATCATTTTATCCATCCAACCCTTGATGTTCCTTGCCTGACTTTCTTTAGGAATGAACTAAGGGGATGGCTTCGAGTTTCAAGGTGCCGGTTGGACTGTCTGATCACACTACAGATAATTTGTCGGGAACAGTTGCCGCGTTGTTGGGAGCGGTGATGATAGAAAAACATTTCACCCTCGACCGCAATTTATCGGGAGCGGATCAGGGAATTTCAATGGAACCCGCTGGACTGGTGACGTTGAAGGAAGCAACGGTTAATGTGCAGACCCTTCTTGGGGACGGAATAAAGAAAGTACAATCTTCTGAAGAACCTGTTAAAAGATCAGCCCGGCGCAGTTTGATTGCACGAGTAGATATTGAACCGGGAACAACTCTCACCGAAGAAATGATTAGCTCAAAACGACCGGGTACCGGCATCCCTCCCGCCGATCTCGAACGGGTTATTGGTCAGACAGCCAAATTGAAAATCCTCGCCGAGCAGATCATCACCTGGGACATGGTTTGACGATACTTCACTGATTGGCATCAGGCTGAAGATTCGCCCTCGGCAACCCGCAATTCTTTTTCTCGTTTAAAACTTTTCTGAACGCGGCACAATCCTGCGGCAATGCTTCCCAGGATGCAGTGGGTCAAAGCCGAGATGGCTCCGGGAACAGTCGCCAGACTAAAATCCGGGAAGTTGCTCCTCGCAAGTTCCGTAGCCAGACCCGAGTTCTGCATTCCCACCTCAATGGATACCGTTTGCGAATCATTTTCATCAAACTTAAGCCATTTCGATAGCAAATACCCAAGAATAAATCCCAGCGCGTGCAATATAACAATTGCGGTTACGAGAGATGATCCCGTGGAGATAATGGAGTCCTTTTTAACGGCAAGTATGAAGTCGACGATGAAAACGATGGACATGACTGCAATGAAAGGCGTGTAAGGATTAATTTTCTCCACCCAGGCGCTGAAAAAATGATTGAGCAAAACTCCTGCGGTGACAGGAAGAATGACCACTTTGAACGTGCTTATGAGAAGCCCCAGGGTATTGACCTGAACAGCAGTTCCCGTCAGGTCCCGGGAAAGGGATTCTACCAGCAGGGTGGTCAGTAAAGGTGTGACAATCACAGCGATGAGGGTGGATACCGTTGTGAGGCTCACGGAAAGGGCAATGTTGGTTCGCGCGATAAAACACACAACATTTGAGGCGGTTCCGCCCGGACAACAAGCCACCAGTACGATTCCGATAACATAGTCCATAGGCAGATGAAAAAGCTTTGCCAGGCTGAACCCAAGAATTGGCATGAGGGTATATTGCAGGCCCACCCCAAGGGCAATGGATCGTGGGATTTTAAAAACTCGCAGGAAATCTTCGATGTTCAGAGTTAGTCCCATGCTCAGCATGATGATTCCGAGAAAAAGAGGAATCCATGTGGGCTGAAACCATGTGGCAGTAGCGGGTTCCCATAAAGCGAGACTCGCACCTCCCAGAACCCAGATGGGGAACAGGTTTGCCAGTGCGATGAAAAGTTTTTCGATTCGATTCACAGTCAGGGTTTTTGCACAATGATGCTGGAGTAGGCCTCCTTGCCATCGTCATATGCCTGATAACGAATGATTTTGAAATCTTTGAAAATTTTCAGAAGTTCGTTATTTTCGAGTAGGTATTTTCTTGAAAAGCTGGCGTAGCGCAGGTAATCAATATTATATGTTTCGACCAGAGCCATGCCGCCTGGTTTCAGTGATTCTTTCATCTGGTCGAATAAATCCCTCTGCATGTAGTAGGTGCAGATAATGACATCGTAAGCATTTTTTTCGAGTTGATAATTTTCCAGATCAACAACACGGGTTTCAATTTTGACCTTGTGATGTTCTGCCAGTTGATGCGCTTTGTTCAGACCCACAGGAGAAATGTCCAGCCCCAGCACATCAAATCCCTGAGTGGCCATATAGACTCCGTTTCTACCTTCACCCATTGCCAGATCAAGTGCCCTGCCTTTGGGTAGAAGGTGGATGTTGTCCTTCAGGAAACGAATGGGTTTGGAGCCAAAAAGAAAACCTTCGATGTCGTAGTGTTTATCCCAGCGCGACTGATCCTTTTCTGCCGCCGCGGCAAGCATCGGGATAGAGACGGCCAATATCAGAAGAAATATAACCACCAGGCTTCTATCAAATAACACGTTCAGGCGGGAAAACATGAGTGATACTCCCTGTAAGAAGGTAATTTCATTCTACCTGAAGGCGTTGACCTGTCAAGGCGAATTCCCGTTTACAGGTTCAAAAGGACATTGTAGAATTGTACGAATATACATGCCATAAATTGGTGGTAATTTTACCTGTAAAAACCTCAAGGAGGATAGCGATGCGATCCAGCACGCGTTTTCTATTGATTTCGACTGTAAGGTTAGCCTCATGGCTAATGATTGCCACGTTTGCGGTTGGCTTGATACCGACAGTAAGCGCAGAGGCAGTGAAATTGAAACCCGTTAAAACTTCTTCCGACAAGCGGTTCGAAGCTTTTGCCGATGGTACCATTCACGATAAAAATACCAGCCTGATGTGGATGCGTAACGATTATTGGCAGATGGAAAATAAATGGGTCAATTGGTATACCGCTGTAGAGTACGCCCAGCGGATGAACAATAAAAATTTCGCAGGATACAGTGACTGGCGTCTGCCAACAGTTAAAGAAGCGAATTCCCTTTATGAAAGGCGTAAGCGAAACACAGATAAGGATGGTGATAAAATTTTCATCGACCGCATATTTCCTAAAGGTTCCGGTTGGAGCACCTGGACCAATGAGGAAAAACAAAACAAAGCTCTCATCGTTTCGTTGAAAGATGAAGGAGGCAAGTCGTATCAAGACAAAATAACAGCAACCGATGCTTTTTTAAGGCTCGTGCGCGGCCCGGTGCCACAGGAATAATTAAAACCAGGCTGATAAACTAATTCGAATTGGTGTCCATGTTTGCAAAAATATTTTGGCTGGGTATTTTGGTGTCACTTGCATTGCCGACGACTTCAGCCAAAGCATTTCATAAAGATATTTACCAACCGCGTGTTCCGGAGCCTCTTCTTGAAGAGCTTCAGGATATGGATAATCCGTTTGCTCCCACACCGGAAAATATAGAAGACGGTCGTAAAATATTTTTGGGTAAAGGGTACTGCGTATTGTGTCACGGTAAAAATGGCAAAGGGCTTGAGATTCCCGGGCACAAGCCGCGTGATTTTACTGATGCCAAGTGGCAGGAAATCCGGACCGATGGCGAAATGATGTGGATTTTGAAAAATGGAAGTCCGGGAACAAGTATGCCTGTTCGAATAGGAAAAGTGATCAACGAGGAAGAGGGTTGGAAGGCGATTCTTTTCATTCGCACTTTTGCCAGTGAATGACTGGTAAAGCTTTGCTGTTAACAGCATGGTCCGCTGAAAAAAGATTTGGGACGTTACAATGTGAGTAAGGAAGATTTCGACAAGGGAGCTTTCAAGACTCCAGGGCTCCGCAGTGTAACGTTGTCGGCACCTTTTATGCGCGACGGCAGTGAACCGACCCTGGAGAGCGTGATCGAATTTTATGGCCGGGGTGGAGATGTGGAAAAAAATCGAAGTTCGTTTATTACCAAGCTGGAGTTGTGTGTGCAAGAGAAAGAAGACCTGCTGGAATTTTTGCAAGCGCTTGAAGGAGAACCGATCGTTGTGACTCTCCCTCAATTACCCTAGCTACTTCAAAAAAGTTCGTTGGAGAGGCTTTTATGAAAAGAATCAGTTTGAATAAAGAGAGAATAATTCCTGTTCTGATTATGGGAGCCGTTTTTGCTATGGTTCTTCTTTTTAATCAGCCAGTCTATTCGGCCGATCGATTCTTAAACCCGATACAGGTCCGCCCCGTAGCGCATTCAGGAGAGGAGTCTCATGCGGAGGCAGGTGGCAACGTAATGGGTTCTTCAGGGACCTGCCCCCAATTACGCAAAACATCAAAGGCCCCCGATAATTATCTTTCCAGGAAAAATCCGCTCAAGCCTACCCGCAAAAATCTATTGGCAGGGAAAGGGTTGTTTATCTTTGACGCTAAACCCACCCCATGCAAGGTATGTCACGGATTTAAAGGAAACGGTATGGGTATCCTGCACAGTCGGTTGATTCCGCGGCCGAGAAACTTCACCTGCTACTACACAATGGAAAACCTTCCTGATGGCCAGTTGTTCTGGATCATTAAAAACGGTTCTCCCGGTACGGCGATGCCTTCATTTTCGTATTTGGAGGATGATCAGGTCTGGCAGTTGATCCTTTATATCCGCCAGTTTCAGAAATAGGATACGGCAAAGAGAGGACCGGTGGTTGAGCTGGTGAATGAAATCTGAAATAATGATCCTATGCGAAATTAAGTTGCGGTGATAATTCTCTCTAAGGAAATAATGATGAGCCGATTTTTCAAGTTTCTGTCCGGGCTTCTGGTGCTTTTTGTTTTACTGTTTTTTTTGCTGGGTTATGTTGATGAAGCCTGGTCAGGTCCTGGTGTGCGGCATGGTTTGCGCCAGTATCGGCACCATGACATGCATCATGGTATGGGGCATATGGGGAAAGGAATTTGCCCACAGCCGCGAGCCACCGCGCCTGCCCCTGATAAATTTATAAAATTAAAAAATCCGTTAAAGCCCACCCCGCATAATATGTTTTCGGGAGAATCATTTTTTCAGACAGACGCGCAACCGACAGCGTGTAAAGTATGCCATGGGCTGACGGGAAACGGCATGGGTATGATGGCGCCTGGTCTTAACCCACCTCCCCGCAACTTTACTTGTGCTGAAACGATGAACAAGATATCAGACGGCCAGATGTTCTGGATCATTAAAAACGGATCACACAGCACGGGAATGCCTAAATTCACAAGCTTGACAGATGAGAATGTCTGGCAGATCATTCTTTACCTGCGAACACTGGCTCAGTAATCGACAGACCGGGTGACATGCGGAAAGTGTGTTTTCTTGAGTGTCGTACGAAGCCAGTCGACATGCATTCCTTTTCATAACCCTGGGGCAGTAATCGGTGAAGGTTCTTCTCTGGACAGTGATGGTATCTGTGTTTGCATTTCCAGGGGGAGAGACTGGCTCGGTGAGTCAGTCTCCCGAGTTATTGCGTGTCGCATCAGGCATCTGCCCTCAGCCGCGTAAAACAGAGAGAGCTCCATCAGGGTATTTGCGCAGGAACAATCCGTTACCAGCCAGCCCCGAGAATATTGCGCGAGGGAAACAGCTTTATCAGAAAGAAGCAAAACCGACTGCTTGTAAAATGTGTCACGGGGTTCGAGGCAACGGTAACGGTCGTCTGGCGCAAAGGCTAGTGCCCGCCCCAAGAAACTTTACTTGCAAAGAGACGATGAATCCTTTGTCTGACGGTCAGTTGTTTTGGATAATAAAAAATGGGTCCAGGGGAACAGGCATGCCCGAACACAAATCGACCTTGAGCGATAAGGATATCTGGCAGATCATCTATTACTTGAAAAGTTTCATACACTAAGATGTTTATATTTTAATAAATTGAGTTAGTGAATGTCTGAGTCGCAAAAATATACAGAAGGTTTTCTCCCCGGCTCAAAGGTTAATGTACCCAATCATCGACCCGTTTATGTCTGGTTTGATGTTTTTGATCTTGAAGAAGAAAGGCTGTGATTGTCTGGCGACCGGGTTGCTGAAAAAGTTTTTTCCAGCAAGCTAAACTTTTCAGCAACCTGGTAGATAACGTTATCGAATAGTCAGTTTTTTATATTTAGAGCGTCGGTTTTCTTCTCGTCCGCCTAATTCTTCGCGTCGTTTTTCCTGATAGTCCTCAAAGTTTCCTTCAAACCAGCGCACCTTGCTTTCACCTTCAAATACCAGCAGGTGGGTGCAGATGCGATCGAGAAAGAATCGGTCATGACTGATCACCAGCACACAGCCGCTGAAATTCAGGATGGCGCTTTCGAGGTTGCGCAGGGTGGTGACATCGAGATCGTTTGTGGGTTCGTCAAGTAGCAAGACGTTGCCGCCCCGCCTCAGCAGTTTCGCTAAATGGACCCGGTTGCGTTCGCCTCCTGAAAGATTGGCGACCTTTTTTTGTTGATCGCTTCCTTTGAAATTAAATTTCCCCACATAGGACCGGGAGTTGATTTCTCTACCGCCCACTTCAATTTGATCGGCACCCCCTGTTATCTCTTCGTAGATGGTTTTTTCGCCATCCAGATCATGCCGGTGCTGGTCAACGTAAGCTAGTTCAACCGAAGAGCCTGTCTCTATTGCTCCGGAATCCGGAGTCTCTTCACCAACGATCATGCGGAAGAGCGTCGTTTTTCCTGTTCCATTGGGTCCGATCAATCCGATCACAGCTCCGCGCGGGATGGAAAAAGAAACATCATCAATGAGCAGGTTGTCGCCATAGCCCTTGGATAAATTTTTAGCCTCTATCACCCTTTCACCCAAGTGAGGTCCGGGAGCGATTTGAATATCCAGCGTGCTTTCGTCAATTTCCACTTTTTGCGAGAGAAGTTTTTCATAGTCATTGATCCGGCTTTTATTCTTTTTTCGTCGTGCGCTGGGGCTGGCGCGAAGCCATTCGAGTTCTTGATCCACACGTTTTTGCAAGCCGGAAGCAGATTTGTCTCTGTGTCTGAGCCGCTCAGCTTTTTGTTCCAGCCACGAAGTGTAGTTGCCTTCAAAAGGAATTCCCTTGCTACTTTCCAATTCAAGAATCCATTTTGTGATGTTGTCCAGAAAATAACGGTCATGAGTTGAGACAATAACGTTGCCCGGATAGTTAGCGAGCGCTTCTTCCATCCATTGCACGGTTTCTGCATCCAGATGATTAGTGGGTTCGTCCAGCAGGAGGATGTCTGGTTTTTGTAGTAGAGTTCTGCACAAAGCAACGCGCCGGGCTTCGCCTCCGGAGAGAGTGGAGGTTTGCTGGTCGTCCGGCGGGAGTACCAATGCGTCCATGGCAATGTTGATCTGGCGGTCCAGTTCCCATCCGTCTACGGCATCGATTTGATCCTGCAGTCGGCCCATTTTTTCGAGAGCTTTTTCCATTTCATCGTCTGCCAGGGGTTCGCCCATTTTCGCGCTCACCTCATTGAATTGTTCGAGGAGTTTTTTGATCTCGGCGAAAGCGTCTTCCACATTTTCCCGCACCGTTTTATCCAAATCCAGAACCGGTTCCTGGGCGATGAATCCGACACGCGTTCCTTTAAGCGGTTCCGCCTGCCCATCAAATTCCTTGTCTTCGCCTGCCATGATCTTGAGTAGGGTGGATTTTCCTGATCCATTTTCACCCACGATACCGATCTTGGCTCCGTGATAAAAAGACAGGTGGATGTTCTCCAGAATAGTTTTGGGTCCGTAGGCCTTGGTCAGGCCACTCATTGTGAATACATATTCTCCCGCCATGATTCTCCTTCTAATATTTTTGCATGATGATAAAGTCGTTTTCGTTGTTGTGGCAGATGTTCATTGCAAATTCATCGGCTATCCAGGAAAACGTTTTGGGACAGTAGAACGCGACATGAGTCGGGTCGCGCTTATAATACCACTTGCTGAAGGTGTCTGGACAGAGGGTGTTGTTTTTTACCGGATAAAAACGAGTCATCACCGCCAGATAACCTTCATTCGAAATCCTGGGGACCAAGCGTGTCAGCTCGTTTCGTGGTTCTTTAAAATGTTCAAACGTTTCAGTCGAGATGATGAGGTCGTATTCCTTGTCTGATTCCTCGCTAGGAAAAAAATTCGAATCGTAACCATCAGCCTGATACCCCTCTCGACTCAGCAGTGTTTTGAGAACCGGTTCATAGCCGCACCCGTAATCAAGTACGGTATTGACCCCAGGGGATATCTTTTTGACTGTGTTGATTTTTTCCTGAAACATTTTGACATATCCTACGTTGTCCAGGTTGTTCTCGTGCTCCCGATATCGATTGACTTCGTCTTCTTGAGATATGAAAAACTCCGGCGGCACGAAAACGAGAGCACATTTCGGACATAACCAATATTCCCTCAGATCAGCTCGCAGGTGAAAATTGGGAGAGGGGTGATGGCAAAGCGGGCATTTCATTCAGCGTACTTAAGGTTAGGGTTTTTGTTGCCGGGGTTGATTTTACTTGCTTCTGTCCGGGTGCCAGATATAATCACTCAAAAAAACATCGGCGGTTTCGCCAACGATAACGCAAATTAAGCATCTGGAGCATAACATGGTCGCTTATGTTAATGGAAACGGGGTACGCCCCGGTTATGTGATTAAGTATAATGACAAACTTTATCGGGTTATGACTTCCGAGCACAGGAGTCCCGGTAAAGGGAGGGCCTTCACCCAGGCGAAACTTAGAAACCTGATGGATGGTTTGCAGACTGAGGTGAAATTCCGTAGCGATGAACAGGTGGAGCGTTGTGCGCTGGAACAGATAAAGATGGAATATTTGTACAACGACCCTTCTTCAGGCCACTGTTTTATGAACAGTGAAACTTTCGAGCAAATATTCCTTGATGAGACGATATTAAAAGACAGCATCAAGTTTCTTCTTCCCAACACCCATGTCCAAATTGAATTTTATGAGGAAACAGCTCTTGGTGTTGCGCTTCCCGAAGCGGTGGAACTGGAGGTGACGGAGACCGATCCTCCATTAAAAGGTGCCACAGCTTCTGGTAGTGGAAAGCCCGCTACTCTTGAAACCGGGCTTGTTGTTACCGTTCCCAACTTCATCGAGATTGGTGAAAAAGTCAAAGTATCGACCACCTCCGGCAACTATCTGGAACGAGCGAAGAAATAGCTCCTGATCATTTTGCATCGCGCCCTTCTCCTCTGATGGGGTGTCCGGTTCCGTGACGGAATACCACTCATTTCTATTTGAATATTCATGAGTTTTGCTTCGAAACGGCTGTCCCGTGAATCGGCCGTGTTGCGGTTGTCTGCATTTGATTTGACAAAAATATGCTATTTCACTATAGTGAATCGGTAAGCTTTTTTGATTGAAAATAAACAATTTAAAGGGTCATAGTTGCTCCCACCCCAAGATGACCTCAACCAGAACTCACCGTGCAGGAACCCTTATCTGAAAATTCTTTAAGTGTCGTGAATCTGATGCTGAATTCCAGTGTCATGGCCAAGAGCGTTTTATTGCTTTTGCTCTTGTTCTCTGTTGTGTCGTGGGCGATCATCTTGCAGAAATACTTCTTTTTTAAAAATGCAAAAATTGAGGACCAACGGTTTCTCACCTATTTCTTCAAGTCCGGCAGTTTGACCAATATCTATAATTACTCACGCGAGCTTCAATACAGTACCGTCTCTCGCGTTTTTCTGACTGGCTACCGCGAGTTGTATGTGTTTCAGGAAATGGCCCGGTCCAAACAAGGCAAAGGGGATTCGCAGGGTGACAGTGACCTGATATCAGCAAGGGACATTAAGGGAATAAGCCTGGCTCTCAACAAGGCGATCAATGCTGAAATCAGCCGACTGTCGCGTCGGCTGGATTTTCTTGCGACAACTGGAAGTACCACGCCTTTCATAGGTTTGTTTGGTACTGTGTGGGGGATCATGACATCATTCAGCGCCATTGGACTTCAAGGGTCTGCCAGTATTGGCGGTGTTGCGCCGGGAATGGCGGAGGCGCTGATCGCCACGGCGGCAGGATTGGTCGCGGCGATACCGGCAGTTATTTTTTATAACTACCTGAGTGACAAGATCCGAATGTTTACCAGCGATCTGGACGATTTCTCGCACGACTTTATTTATCTGATAGAAAAGAATTTTTCCAAAGATACATCCTCGTTTCAAGTTCATGACATGGATCTGACTTGACCGCTGATATGAAAAACCAGTTTTCAGTATTAGGTGTCCTATGTTGAGAAGAAGGCGGCCTATGATGGCTGAAATCAACGTGACGCCGTTCGTGGATGTCATGTTAGTTTTATTGGTGATATTCATGATCACCGCTCCGTTGATGCAACATGGCCTGGATGTACAACTTCCTAAAGAGTCCACCAAACCCATTCCGGTTAAAGATATTCCAACGGTGACGCTTAAGAGCAACAAAAAGGTTTTCTGGAAAAAGGACGAGATGGTGAATATGCTGGTCCTCGCTCGAAATGTAGAGGAATATCTTGATCGGCACAAGGATGGAGGGGTTTATTTGAAGGCTGACAAGACGCTGGATTACGGATTTGTCATGCAGGTGATTGCCACCGTACGCAGGGCTGGCGTGGAAAATATCGGGATGGTGACAGAGCCTTGAACCCATGCGAGTTGAATTCATACAATCAATCGACTTTAATCAGATGCTGGTCTATTCGACCTTTGTGCATCTGTTTGCTTTAGCAATACTAATGTTTCTTCCAAACCCCAGAATTCAGGAGCAAATTGTTGTTCCTACTTTTAGATTAGATCTCATTGAACTGCCTTCTGAGTCGAAGTCGGCATCCACATCTGGAAACAAACAAAAGGTTGTCGCACCACCGGTTAAGAAGCGTGTTGCGACCAAAGCG
>CAJWQP010000044.1 GCA_913045445.1 uncultured Nitrospina sp.
CAATGATCCCCCACTCATCGCCAAGAGCAGACGGGTTCACTTCTGGAACAATCAAAGGAACATCTTTGTCCATCCTCCAGGCACTGCTGTTATCAATAACTACACAACCCGACTCCACGGCAATGGGTGCTAATTGTTTGCTGATGGACCCCCCTGCCGAAAACAGGGCAATATCTATCCCCTTAAACGAGTCCTCCTGCAACTCTTTAACTTTGATGGCCTGCCCCCGAAACGCTAGGGTTTGCCCTGCCGACCGGGCAGAAGCCAGCGCCGTAAGATTAGCCACAGGGAAATTCCGTTCCTCAAGTGTCGTAAGCATCCGCCGACCCACAGCCCCGGTAGCACCAACAATAGCAACTTCATATTTTTCTTTTTTATTCATTAGTTAGATGTGATTATAAATGAAATAACATTAACTATTTTTCCAGTTCCGCTATGACTCTGTCACCCATTTCCGTGGTACTCACCTCGGTCATTCCCTCCTGCATAATGTCGCGGGTGCGGAATCCCTGATCCAAAACGGATTCAACAGCGGATTCAATTTTCGTATCCACTTCTTCGCGGTCAAACGAATATTTAAACATCATACCGACAGATAAAATAGTCGCCAAAGGATTGGCCAACCCTTTCCCGGCAATATCGGGCGCACTTCCGTGGATAGGCTCATACATTCCCGTATCCCCTCCTACGCTGGCCGAAGGCAACATTCCGATAGACCCTGTGAGCATGGATGCTTCGTCGCTTAGAATATCCCCAAACATATTGGTCGTCACGATCACATCGAATTGTTTGGGAGCCCGGACCAACTGCATGGCGCAATTGTCCACATACATATGGTCGAGAGCAACATCTGGGTATTCTACATGAAGTTCTGTCACCACCTCGCGCCAAAGTCCGGTCACCTCCAGAACATTGGCCTTATCCACAGACATCACCTTTTTATTTCGCTTGCGAGCCACATCGAAAGCGATGCGGGCAATCCGTTTTATTTCATCCTCTGCATAAACCAGCGTGTTGAATCCTTTCCGGCTTCCATCTGGCAGAGTTTCCACGCCTCTGGGTTCTCCGAAATAGATGCCACCAGTAAGCTCACGGACTACCAGAATGTCCAGATTCTCCACCAACTCTCTTTTCAAAGAGGAGGCATCTACCAAAGCGGGAAAAATCCTGGCGGGCCGAAGATTGGCATAAAGTTTTAAACTGGAGCGCAATCCCAGAAGAGCCCGTTCGGGTCTGAGAGAAAAATCTATTTTTTCCCATTTAGGGCCGCCAACAGCGCCGAGCAAAACCGCATCGGCTGATTGCGCTGTCTTTAGTGTATTTTCCGGTAATGGATGCCCCTCCGCTTCATAGGCGGCACCGCCAACCGGAACTTCATTCAAAGTGAGGTCCAGCCCCAGATTGTTTTCCAGCACTCGCAAGACTTTGACGGCCTCTTGAATCACCTCGGGTCCTATCCCGTCACCGGGAAGTAATGCAATGGTAAATTTGTAGCTCATTTAAAGACTCTTTGAAAAAGGCACCTCTGAACATTTGTATTCGCATACAAGAGGCTTCCATAAATTAATAAATACCGCCCCTTATCTAAAGGGCGGAATTAACTTTTGTAAGATCAAAAGGTGGAGATTAACCAATGACATCCATTCACGCAAGGAGAAAGAGAGGCGCTCATCGTTTTGAAGAATCGGATTCTAAAAAAACATCGAACAGGGAAGATGGGGTTCAGAGTTATTTTATTTAATTCAATTGGTCAGAATAAACAGCCACCTGTTTTTCGATTGATTTTCCCATTTCTTCGATGTTGAAAATCGATGTCTCTACTCCTGAATCAATTATTGTATCCCATCCATCTCCGGCATCATCCAAACCGTCAGAAGAATATCAAACGAGGGTTCATTGAGAAGTTTTAAGGCCTCCACACCATCTCCAACAATTATTGCATGGCAACCCCCTTTTTTTTAAAGCAGTTCAGCAAATTGGCGTTTACCGGGTCATCTTCAGCTATTAGAATTTTCAAGTCTTTTTTCATGTTAATTTTCGAACAAAAGAGAGTGTATCTATAATAACCTTTAGATCTGCGAGCGAATACTATACAGTATCTATGGGTTTAAACTATAAGAAATTGAGTTGAAAATCTCCTTGATTACACTATTATAACTTGCGCGGGCTTCTTTATCTTTTTGCCCTTTCGGCAAATGTTATTTTCATTCCTTAACAACATCCCCCTGCGAATCGTTTATGATCAATGGAAAACGCGTCACTGTAGTTATGCCGGCTTACAATGCCGAGAAAACCCTTAAAAAAACCTACGATGAAGTTCCACACGATATCGTTGACGACATCATCCTTACTGACGATGCCAGCACTGACCGAACCGCAGAGGTCTCCCGTGAACTCAATATCAAGACCTTCGTTCATACGACCAACAAGGGCTATGGCGGTAATCAGAAAACCTGTTATCAGGAAGCGTTGCGGATAGGGTCTGATATCGTTATTATGCTCCACCCGGACTACCAGTACACGCCAAAACTCATCACTGCCATGGCTTCAATGATAGCCTATGGTGTTTTCGACACAGTGATCGCTTCACGTATTCTGGGAAATCAGGCACTCGAAGGAGGAATGCCGCTCTACAAATATATTTCCAATCGGTTCCTTACCACTGCGGAAAACTACCTGATCCAGCAAAAACTTTCCGAGTATCACACCGGGTACAGAGCTTTCAGCGCCGAAGTTCTGGAGAACATCCCCATGCTGGAAAACTCTGACGATTTTGTTTTCGATAACGAAATGCTACTGCAAACAATGTATTTTGGTTACAGGGTGGGGGAAGTTTCGTGTCCTGCCAAATATTTTGACGAAGCATCCTCGATCAGTTTTCGCAGAAGCGTGACCTACGGTATCGGTGTCATGCAAACTGCCGTGAAATATTTCATGTCCAAACGCGGGTGCAAACGCCACTCGATATTCAATCCCGATGGGAAAAAACTCGACCCGCGCACACCCGCTTAATTAAATTTTATAAAACAAATGGCGCAAGCACTGCTGACTCCATTCAAGCTGGGACCGATTGAACTCCCAAGCCGTATTGTCATGGCACCCCTCACGCGAATGCGATCCCTTCCTGGCAACGTTCCGGGTCCACTGAACGCTACCTATTACGGACAAAGAGCATCTATGGGATTGGTCATCACCGAAGCAGCAATTATCGCCCGAAGGAATCGGGTATCCGGGAGCGCCAGGTATCCATTCTCCAGAACAGGTGGCTGGCTGGAAGTTGATCACTTCAGCGATCCATGAAAGAAGGAGGAAAAGTTTTCCTCCAGCTCTGGCATGTCGGGCGAGTTTCTCATCCATCATTGCAGAAAGACAACGCGCTTCCGCTGGCACCCTCTGCTATAGCGATGAAAAGTCCCGTGTTCACAGCAAACGGAGAGATGACCGATCCGGTCACTCCTCGAGCACTGACAATAGACGAGATTCCAGATATAATCAATCAGTACAGAAACGGCGCGAGAAATGCTCATGGGGCCGGATTCGATGGTGTGGAAATTCACAGCGCCAACGGTTACCGGCTGGACCAGTTTCTTCAAGACGGGACCAATCAACGAGCCGACTCTTACGGAGGGCCCGTGGAAAACCGGGCGCGACTGCTTCTTCAAGTCGTGCACGCTGTGACGGAAGTTTTTGGTGCTAATCGTGTCGGCGTAAGGCTGTCCCCGCATGGAACATTCAACGACATCAGCGAATCGAATCCAGCAGAACTCTTCCCATACGTCACCAAAGCGTTAAACAAATACGGTCTGTCCTACCTGCGTCTGGTCGAACCACGCGTATCCGGGGGTGGAGAACAGTCCAGTTATCAGGGAGAATCACTCACCGGAAAATTGCGAGAATTTTTCAACGGTCCCATAATCTCAGCCGGAGGCTACAACCGTGAGTCCGGGAATCAAGCCATAGAAAAAGACACGGCCAACCTCATCGCATACGGACGATTTGCCATTTCCAACCCCGATCTGGCCGAACGGTTCGCGCAAAAAGCCGAACTCAATTCCTACGACCGCTCCACCTTCTACGGCGGCACCGAAAAAGGTTATACTAACAATCCTACGCTTTAACAAAAGTTTCCCCTCACTCTTCCTTCTCTTTCGACCTGGCACCATTTTCCGGGTAGTCGATGCTCACCAGGCACAGGCCTTGTGGCTGGGCGGTGGGGCCTGCCTGCTCGCGGTCTTTTGATTCAAGGATTCGTTTCACATCCCCTGCATGCAGTTGCCCTCTTCCGACCAGAACCAACGTCCCCACAATGTTACGGACCATGTGCTTGAGGAATCCGCCTCCCTCAAAAATCAGGTAAATAAAGTCGCCTTCCTGAATCAGATCAATTTTGAATAGATAACGGACAGCATGTTTGGCACTGCAATTGGAGGCGCGAAATGAGGTGAAATCGTGTTTGCCCACAAGATAGTCTTTAGCCTCAATCATTGCCGGGATATCCATGGGAAAGGGAATAAACAGACAGCGCCGATACAAAAGCGCTGATGGAAATGGGCGATTGAGAATGGTATAGCGATAGGTCTTTCTGCCAGCGGAGTGACGGGCATCAAAATCCATCGGCACATCGGTCACTTCTTTAATGACTATATCGTGAGGCAGGAGGCTGTTGAAAGCCCTCATAAAATCCAGCTCGGTCATATTGGAGTCGGCAGTGAAATGAGCCACCATGCCCTCGGCGTGGACCCCGGCATCGGTTCGACTCGCCCCGAAAATCCTTGTCTCCTTTTTGACGATTTTACTGAGAGCTTTTTCGATGACTTCCTGAATGCTGAGTCCGTTGGTCTGAAATTGCCAACCGTGATAGGCACTGCCCTCGAATTCTATGAGCAGTTTAATTTTTCGTTCCACATCTACTCCCTGTTGCAAGAATTTTGCACTGGCGGTCATTGCCTTGACTCCTCGAAAAGAAGGGCACACATTCGCCCGTCTTCACGAGCCGCTATCAGCGGCGTGGCGATCCAGTCCTCCAGATAGAATTCTCGTTCATCATATGATCTCCTCATAGAGATCATTCCACTCCGGATTCATACCTTCTATCAACGCAAGTTTCTTTTTCCAGGAACCAGCTTTAATCTGTTTTTCGCGGACTATGGCGTTTTCCATTTTCTCAAGGGCTTCATAGTAGACAAGTTTTTTGCAATCATATTTTGCAGTAAAACCCTGCGTCATTTTATTTTTGTGTTCATATACTCGCTTCCCAAGATTGCTGGTCACCCCCGTGTAGAGAGTGCCATTACGCTTGTTTGTTATTATAAACTGTGGGTCTCTTCATGGTTTTTCTGGATTGCTTCGCTTCGCTCGCAAAGACAGACAAAACAACTACCCATTGATATTTAACGAGTAGATATTGGTTATAATAAAAAACGCGCTGGCTGTATCGCAACGCGTTCTTTCTCTTTTAGTCCCGTTTGCCTGCCACGGGTGTTCTCGCTTATGCTCGAACCTCGAAATTTTCGTACAACCCCAAATAGCCAGGTGGCTCCAAAGCTCCGATCACCTCCTGAAGTATTAATATTAAAAAACCTCCAGGAGTCAATATATGTCCTCATTCAAAATTTGCAACTTTTATCAGTAAAATCAAGAAAGCCATTTATTCCGTAAATAATAGTACTCCTACTTTGAAAATACCGTTGAAAAAGGATTTTCCCCTATGACAAGAAGATCGTCCTCCGCCCGGGTAACCCCGACATAAAGCATGTTGCGGCTTTCGCTCCGTTTTCCCGGATAGGACCCCTCTGAGGGCTCTATCAGGGCCACAGCATCAAACTCCAATCCCTTCACCTGATGAATATTTGAAACAATTACTCCCGGCTCGAAGGAAAATTGATCGCGATGCCCCACCCGGACTTCATGAGAAATCATCGTCTCCAATTCTTCTTTCAGCTCCATCGCCTGCTTTGGATACCTGCAGATAAGGGCAACCAGTTTGTAGGGGTCCTTTTTCAAAAGGTCTTCCGTCCAGCTGGCAAGGGTTTCCAGAAAATCGTTGTGGTCCGTAGCCCGATGCCAGGTTATGGCATTTCCCGGTCGCCCAAATGGAACAGGGTCAGTACGTCCTTCAATTTTACGGGCCAGATTCATGATAGGCACCGTACAGCGGAATGAAACCTCCAGTTGAATAAGATCGTCTTTTTTAATTTCTAAATTGTTAAGGATTTTGTCCCAACCGATAAATTTCCGGGCAAATAATATTTTCTGAGAAACATCACCCACTATAGTCAGGTGGCGCTTATCCTGTACTGCATCCACCATGATCGCAAACTCAACCGGACCAAAGTCCTGTGCCTCATCTATGACCAGATGGTCAAGTTGAACGACTCCACCCTCCTTATTGGGCAATCCTCCATGCTTGAGCTGAATCAATCGCAATATAAGAGACATATCATAATAATCGAGATGATTCTTTCTTCTATTCTTTTCGATGAGACGGCTTAAATATTCCAGGTGCCCATCCAGCCTGGGGTCTGACGGCAAATGGGAAGTCAGTAATTTTTTGTCGGATAATAAATTGAAAAGGTCGCCGATATAATCTTCCTGATCCATCAAAAGAGTCTGCACAAAATCCGATGCAACCTTTTTTTCCTTCTCCTGCAAATCCGACTGCATCACATCGTGGAGAAAATCTTTAAGTCTGGGTTGAAGCGCTTTATGGTGGCTGTCCTGCCAGGTTTTCAGCAATGTTTCGCGTGTGGCAAACTGCTCAGTAATGGCAGAGTCGGTATTCCGCATCTGTTGACCTACATAACGTGACATGGCCTTGAGAATGCCTTCCGAGAATTTAATCCTTTCAATAAAATCGGGCAGTTCCCTGAACTTAAAAAAGGCCTGTCCCCGGGTGGCATTGCGAATAATGGTCATGGCCCAACTATTGAAAGTAACCGTCTCTACCGCATTGACCCCCATGGACGGAAGCGTATGACACACATAAACCTGGAGCGATTTATTCATCACAATCACCCGCGTATTTTCTGCACGCGCGTGAGAGTTTCCCTTGTGGAGCAACCAACCCAGTCGATGAAGCGCCACTGTGGTTTTTCCTGATCCCGCCGAACCCTGTATGATAACTGGTCGATCAGGGTCCGTTGTTATCATTTCAAATTGCTCGCTGGTGATTAGAGAAAGAATATTGGGTAATCGTTTTTCACTTGAATTTATGCCACGGGAACGATGCGCGGCGACCTCTTCTTCTGACTCCAGCTTCGCCCAGCCGTTTTCCATCCGGCGGAACATTCCCTCTTCAGTGCCAATTTGTACTAAAACTCCCTTGGCTGTCTTATAGGTTCTACGAATTTTAATATGACCACTGCGTTCCAGCTCGTTGATGGTTTCGAAGAATTCTTCACCCTGCTTGTAATTGAAGAACAGACCGGATATCGGACTATTGCGCCAGTCCACAATGCCAGCTTCGATATTACTTTTCTTGCCGATCTTGAATGAGACTTCCCGCCCGTCATCCTCCGAAGTGACTACACGCCCGAAATAAGGTTCTGCAATCAGCTCTTCAAGAACGTTGTCTGACTCTTTCCGAATATCCGAAACCTTGTGGGCAACAGCCTCATCAGAGATCAGGGGTTGGCGTTCCTCGAAGTTCCACTCATTAACAACCTGGCTGGTCAATTCACGAGCGGCAATATTGGAAAATATTTTTTTGGATCGAGCCTCTGGTAATTGCTCGGCCAGCATTTCTATGGTTTCATAGTAGAGTTGCTCTTCTTCTTCAATCAGTTGCTGGTCTTTTTCGGTGAGGGACATGGAGCATTTATCTAAATTTTAGTTAACCTCAGACAACTTGCCTGAAACCCCATAATCTAAATGATTTTAGGAATCTACGTCAACGGAAAAATAGAAATAATCTGGCCTTTTAAATAGGACAATTTTTATATAGAATAAGTGACACGCCATTTTTAGGTTAAAATCAATTTTCAATAAAACGGGGATTTAAATAAATGAAGACCTATGACGACCTGGCCGGCGATGGTGGGTCAAATATAGTCGATCAGGTTCAGGCTCTGGGGGTAAAATTAAGATCCCGGCTGGACAGGATCAAACATAAAGTCGCGCTTATGAGCGGTAAAGGCGGCGTGGGCAAAAGCTCTCTCACCGCCAATGTGGCGGCCTGCCTGGTGGACAAGGGCTACTCGGTAGGGATTCTCGATGCCGATTTAAACGGACCCAGCATCTGCCATCTATTAGGCGTGCGAAACAGCCAGAAACTTGTAGTTGATGAGAACGGCGTTCAGCCGGGCACTGGCATTCACGGAATCAAATTGATGTCTATGGATATGTTGTTATCCAGCCCGGATTCCCCGGTGATGTGGACTGAAGAAGCCGATGCCACGGCGGTTTGGGTGAGCACCATGGAATCGACCGCCCTGCGGGAATTGGTGGCCGATACGGATTGGGGCGATTTGGACTACCTACTCATCGACATGCCTCCAGGATCTGACCGTATTGACAATATACGCGGCCTCATTCCGGAACTGGCTGGCGTGGTAGAGATCACCATCCCATCCATGCTGTCACAGCATATCGTTGCGAAGTCCATCACCAAAAATAATAAAATGAAGGTTCCGATTCTCGGGCTGGTTGAGAATATGGCTGGCTACACCTGCCCTCACTGCGAAAAGGAAGGCCCGCTTTTCGAAGGACAGGATGTCGAAGAACTGGCAAAACAAAAAAACATCCCCTATATTGGGAAAATTCCTTTCGATACGCGAATCGGTCGCAAAACAGATTCAGGATCGTTATTTTATATGGAGAACAAGGATTCCGTTACCGGCAAAGCCATAGGCTCGGCTGTTGATAAAATCCTTGATTCCATTTAGGCAAGTTTATTTATTGTGTAGTATCCCATTAAAAAACACACTCATTAGGAGGAGTGATGAAATTTCTTTGTATTCCCTGTGACACAAAAATGGAAACCCAGACAGACGGCATCATGCCGGAAGAAAAATCTAACCTTGCCATGCAATTCAAATGCAAGAAATGCGGTCATTCAATCGCCATGCTGACCAACAAGTTCGAAACCGAATTTGTAAGCAAGCTCGGCGTGCAAGTGGGTAGCACTGCCGCCGAAGCCAAGGGAGCGCCCATGGGCGTTGTGGCCGGAGCGCTTGCCGGAGGTAAGGAAGAACTTAAAAAGAGCGCTCCGAATGAGGGTGAAATAGAGTGGACAGAAGATGCCAAGGAACGTATCCAGCGAGTTCCGTTCTTCGTCCGCAATATGGCCAAGAAAACCGTCCTCGAATTCGCCAAGGAAAGAGGCATCACCGTCATCGATGGCAAATTGATGGACGAAGTACGAGAAAAAGTCGGCATGTAGACCGCCATGCGGCCGGGTAATGGCGGTACATTAACTCGATGTCGGGGACTTACTAGCGATACAGAAACTTTTCCAATTGAAAGCCCTGCCTTTGGCAGGGCTTTTTTTATGGAGTAGCGTAATCGCAAGCAAGAGAAAATATTATGGCGGCACCCGAAAAAACCAATTGGAAAGTTTACGGGAAACGAGGTGCCGGCGAGTTGCTCGGAATTCAGCTGACTACTCTGGCTTACAAGATTAAAAAAATAGGCATAAAAAAACCCGCCTGAAGAAACGGGATATCATTACTCCATCATTCACATGAAATAAGTACAGGGGTGAATACAAATCCTAATTGAATTCCTGCTTTTGCAGATATTCGGGAAGGGTCCACTCGATTTGATCGACATCGATATTGTAATGGCCCAGCGCACCACAGTAAGGGCAGTGCTCGATGCCAATATCATAATCGAGAGTCACAGCATTTTCGTGCCGACAAAACTCTCTCTTAAATGAGGACTTGATTGGTGGGTTATCCATTATTGACTCCTCTATCACCCAAATAGAATGCAACATATCCGTCCAATTGACAAGCCCTAAGTTGTAACAACGTCTTTATCCTACCGGCACCCGATACATTGACACAACTTCCGCATCAGTTTATGCGAGTAGAATCCGGTATCGTGTCCATCGTTCCAGAAAAACTGGAGAGCGTAGAGTCCGACAGACTTCAAATTCACAGGTTTTATATTTTCTGGAATCGTTGCCGGGTCGAGCCTTTTTATTCCTGTCCATTCGTCAATGCAACTGGCGCAAGGACAATTCTCGCGCAGGTGCCTGACACCATAAATCGATTCGTGACCATCGGTCCAGGTGATTCCCAACGCGGTGGGGCTGATCTGGCGAATACCCTTCGGTGCGGGATCTGTAGTACTGGTTGAGCTTTCTTCCGTCATATAAAATGGCCCCGCTAAAATTTGCGGGGCACCCTGTTAAGGGTTATTAAACGTGACCATCCTCGGGACGCAGTTAAAAACCCACTGGTGGTCGAATTATCCCTTCCACGCCAGTTCAAAAGATGCCGCTGGTTTGCCTTCTTGAGAGTGAATAATGCTCAATTGCGCCGCCACCTGGCCTGCCAAAACTTTATAGGCTTTACTCGCTGGTGAGGAGGGATCTGCCATGATAACCGGCACACCTTTATCGCCCCCCTCCACCACCTCGCCTACCAGAGGTATCTCATTGAGGAATGGAACCTTGAATTTCTCAGCGAGGGTTTGACCACCGCCAGATTTAAAGATGTGATGCTTTTTATCACAGCCGTCACAAACAAAGTAGCTCATATTCTCAACGATACCCAACATCGGAACTTTCACGCTGTCAAACATCCGCACTCCCTTTTCCGCATCAATCAAACTGACTTCCTGCGGTGTCGTCACAACAACCGCGCCGGAAAGCGGCGCACGCTGAGTGAGGGTAAGTTGAACATCCCCTGTTCCCGGTGGAAGGTCGATCACCAGGTAATCCAGTTCGCCCCATTCAACATTCTGTAAAAACTGCTGGATGATTCCCCCCAGCATCGGTCCCCTCAACATGAGAGGTTGTCCTTCTTTAGAGAGAAATGCCGCAGAGACTACCTTGAGTCCGTATTGTTCATGCGGAAAAAATTTGTTATCGGCTCCGCCTTTGGGAGCTGAAATAGGGATACCCAGCATCTGCGGAATACTCGGACCGTAAATATCAGCATCCATCAACCCTACTTTCGCTCCGGTCATCTGTAAAGCCATCGCCAGATTAGTCGCAACAGTGGATTTACCAACGCCACCTTTACCGCTGGCCACCGCGATAATGTTTTTCACATTTTCCAGGATGGGCTGACTGTGTTCTGCCGGCCGAACCATGGCAGTCATTTCCACTTCCACATTTTTCACCCCGTCAACGGCACGGACCTTGGTTTCGCATTCAGTTTTCAGTTGTTCCTTCACCGGGCAGGCTGGAGTGGTCAATTCCACTTGAAACTTCACGTTACCACCTGTGACGTTCATATTTTTGATAAAACCCAGACTCACGATGTCCTTGTTTAAATCCGGGTCCATCACCGTTTTCAATTCGGCAATGACCCTGACCTGTAAATCCTGATCCGACATATCTTTAAGACTCCTTTGTGACTAGTTGGAAGCTACTTCCGACATATTGGGTGTGAAAAAACTGACCTAAACGACAAACATTATATAGGATTTAAAGTACCCGATTGCAAGGTAATCGGTTGGTATAAGATGATTGTCTACTAAAAAAGTTTTAAATTACAGTGTCCCGGATATATTTGGGGGTAAATAATTCACAGAAAAGAGAGGCTCCTGTTACTTATTGATTTTACTTGTCTTATAGGCCTGCATATTGTATAAACTGAAAAAGGTAATATATATACAGGTCACCTGTGTTATATACAGAATTGCGGTAACGTTTGGACTATTCACTAACTTATTGATATTCATATATTTTTAGAATAGTCATTGATCCTCCGGAGAATTAGTACTGCGTTTATGATTTCATCTTTCAGTCTCCACACATCGCCTCCATTTAAATTATTTAATACTGAACTATGAGCAACGAGAAAGAAGCTGATCTGCAACAGGAGCTGGAAAGCCGGTTTTTGACATACGCTTTATCGACGATTGTTTCCCGATCGCTTCCTGATGTCAGGGACGGGCTGAAGCCCATCCACCGTCGCATTCTTTACGCGATGGATAGTATCGGACTCAATGCCACCGCCAAACCCGTGAAGTCGGCGAAGATCATCGGTGAAGTTCTTGGTAAGTATCACCCCCATGGTGATGCCTCTACCTATGAATCGATGGTGCGAATGGCGCAGGACTTTTCCATGAGATATCCACTGGTGGATGGCAAAGGAAACTTTGGCTCTATAGATGGTGATTCCCCGGCCGCATACAGGTATACAGAAGGAAAGCTGACGCCTGTCACATCATACATTCTTAACGACCTCAAGAAAGAAACGGTAGAATTCCAGGCCAATTACGACAATACGATCAAGGAGCCGGTTGTTCTGCCGTCTCGTGTACCCAATTTGCTGATCAATGGATCCTCCGGAATCGCTGTGGGCATGGCCTGTTCATTCCCCAGTCACAACCTGAGCGAAGTGATGGGCGCTTTAATCGCCTTGATAAAAGATCCGGATGCGACAGTTGCCCAGTTGATGAAGCATATCAAGGGTCCCGATTTTCCAGGCGGCGGGATCATCCTGAACTCCAAAACAGAAATCAGAAAGGTCTACGAACAAGGTTCGGGCGCGGTGAAGATACGTGGTGAATGGAAGGTCGAACAACTTCCGCGCGGAAAAGAACAGATCATCATCCATGCAATCCCTTACGGAGTCAACAAGGCCCGGTTAATCGAGAAGATCGCGGAAATCATAATCGGCAAAAAGCTTCCCCCACTTACGGATGTACGGGATGAAAGTGACGAGAATATGCGGGTCGTGCTTGAAGTCAAAACAGGCACCGATACCGAAAAGATCATGACCTATCTTCTCAGACACACGGATCTTGAATGCAATTTTCAGCTGAACTTCAACTGTCTAAAACCCAACGGGGAGCCTGAGAGACTGTCCCTTAAAGAAATCTGCCGCTATTTTCTCGATTTTCGCAAGGAAGTGATCACCCGCAGGCTGAACTACGAACTTGCTCTTCTGATCAAGCGTCTGCATATTCTGGATGGATTTGTGGCTATATTCACCGGACTTGATAAAGCCCTGAAATTGATCCGTTCCTCCAAATCAAAGCAAGAGGCACACAATAAGCTGAAAAAAGGATTCAAACTTGATGACGAGCAGGCATCGGCAATTCTGGAAATTCCTCTCTACCGTCTCGTTTCTATGGAAATTGAAAAAATCATCGCTGAACAACTTGAAAAGTTGAAAGAGAAAAAGAAAATCGAAGCCACTTTAAAATCAGCTAAAAAAATATGGTCAGTTGTACAGGATGAGCTTAAAGAAATTGATGAGAAATTCGGTGACAAGCGACGAACCAAAATCAAAACCATCGAACTGGTCGAATACAATGCCGAAGATTTCATAGAACATGAAGACGCTTATCTCGTCATAAGCAAAAACGGGTGGCTAAGGAAATTTAAGAGCATAACAGACCCAAGTGCGCTAAAATACAAGGAAAATGACGGGCTACTTGTAACCGCAAAAGCGAACACGCGGGAATTGGTCGCTTTTTTCACTTCACGCGGAATGGTCTATGTTCACAAGGTATACAACCTGTCTTACACTCGCGCGGGGTTTGGCGAACCCGTTCAGGATTTGTTCAAATTTGCTGATGGAGAAAAAATTGTATCAATGCTCTCTCTTGACCCGGCTGAGCTGGCGACCATCGCTGGTCAGGCTTTACCAAAAAAGAAGTCTTCCAGCAAACCCAGTCGTCAGGCACTTTTAGGTTTCGCAGGTGAACCAGAGGGCCAGTTGGAGGGTCTGGCTATAGGCAGTTCAGGTTACGGTTTCCGCTTCCCCATGACCAACCTCACAGAAACGACCAGGGCGGGGCGAAAATTGATGACCCTGAAAGGAGAGGACCGAATGATCGGGTTTTCTTTAGTGACCGAAGATCACCTGTTCATGGCATCGGCCAACGGTAAAGGCATTGTCATCCCTGTTGACCAGGTATCAGTACTAACTGGTGCGGGAATGGGCTCACGCCTGATGAAACTTGTTGGCAGTACCTTGGTGGGATTCAAAGTCACCTCTAAAAAGGGTAAAGCCACACTCGTCTTCGACGATGGAAAGAAAAAAGAGATCAATGTCAAAGATATCCGCCTCTGCAACCGGGGAGGTCAGGGAGTCATCGTATCCAAACGCAAAATAATAGCCACAATCGAATAACACAGGAACACAATGGGCACCTACAACGCTAAAAGTATACAAGTCCTTGAAGGACTTGAGCCGGTTCGCAAACGTCCCGGAATGTATATCGGTTCCACCAATTCCACCGGTCTGCACCATCTGGTTTGGGAAATCCTGGATAACTGCGTGGACGAAGCCCTTAACGGTCACTGCGACACCATCGAGGTGCAACTCGAAAAGGACGACGGAATCACCATAAAAGATAACGGGCGCGGAATTCCCGTTGATGCATTTGGCAAAACCAAAAAGAGCGCGATGGAGGTTCTGTTCACCACTCTACATTCCGGTGGAAAATTCAGCGATGATAATTATAAAGTTTCAGGCGGACTCCATGGAGTCGGCATGGCCGTTGTCTGCGCCCTGAGTGAGAAGTTGACTGCAGTTTCCCGACGCGATGGATTTGAATGGTCCCAATCCTATTCTCAAGGCAAAGCTCTCGGTAAACTGAAAAAAGGTAAAGCCATTCGTACCTATGGTACCACCATCTATTTTAAGCCCGATCCCAAAATCTTCCCTAAAGCAAATCTGAATATAAAATTGATCCTTGAGCGAGCCGAGTCAAAGGCTTTTCTCAATAAAGGGTTGATGATCGTTGTCAGTGGAAAGGGTGAAAAGCACAAATTTCAGTATCCCAACGGCATTCAAGATTACATCGGAAAAATCATAGGCAAGCGCCCAGCCCTGACAGACAAGGCCTTCTATGTCGAAAAAGACGATAATAAAATGAGACTTGAAACGGCTTTCCAATGGACTTCCGGGACGGACACGGTCATTCACTCCTATGCAAACTCGATCAAAACAGTAGATGGAGGAAGTCATGAGACAGGATTCCGTAACGGTATCACCAAAGCGCTTCGTAATTACATTGACCGGCGCAACCTATTGCCCAAAGGAATCACCAGTATAACCGGTGACGATGTTCGAGAAGGCCTTATCGCTATCATCAATGTTTATCTTCAGGGCGAGGTTGAGTTTCAAGGGCAAACCAAAGGGCGCCTGAATTCTGACATCACCTCACAAGTAGAATCTGTGGTAAAGCATTCGCTGGAGCATTACCTGCTTGAGAACCAGACGATGGGAGATAAAATTGCCAACCGCGTCATCCTTTCTGCCCAGGCAAGAATAGCCAGCCGCCAGGCCAAGGACGCAGTTCAGCGAAAGACAAATATTTCACATCGCCTCAACCTGCCCGGCAAACTTTCCGATTGCGCAACGACAGACAAAAATAAAGCCGAACTGTTCATTTGCGAGGGCGATTCGGCAGGCGGCTCGAGCAAACAAGCGCGTGACCGCAAGACCCAGGCCATCCTTCCTATCCGTGGAAAAATTCTAAACGTACAAACTGCAACGATGGCCAAGATTCTCGCCAACACGGAAATTCAGAATATTATTTCCGCAACAGGCACCGGAATAGAACCAAAATTTGATTACAACAAATTGCGGTACGGAAAAATAATTATCATGACAGATGCCGATGTAGATGGAGCGCATATCTGCACTCTCCTGTTAACTTTTTTCTACCGTTGCCTGCCAGAACTTATCACTAACGGGCATTTATATATTGCCCAGCCCCCGTTATATCGAATCGATTCAGGAAAAAAGATGTTTTATGCACTTGATGACGAGGAAAAAGATCGCATTATTAAAAATCTGGGTGATCGCAAATATGAAATCGGCCGGTTTAAAGGACTTGGCGAAATGCCCGCCGCCGACTTGAAAAAAACAACGATGGCCGCCCAAAGCCGGTCACTTATCCGTGTTACAATCAGTGATTGCCAAAGTACTGAGAAAACATTTATTCAACTTATGGGAAAAGACCCCGAATTTCGCTTCAACTTCATAAAAGAGCACGCAGAATTTGTGAACGATCTGGACGTATGAGCCATTTTCCCCCACCCGAGAAACACCTGCCCTTCTATCCCTCACCAACCATAAGTATAATTTTTTCAATTAATTCTGACGAAGCTATGAAGGATCACCTCACTACACGAGGTTATGGAAGTAACCGATGACCTCAAAAGTCTTATCGCCAATGGAGCCAGCCTTGAAGAAATAGAAAAACAAGCCGTCAAAGATGGAAAAGTCTCACTGGCT
>CAJWQP010000045.1 GCA_913045445.1 uncultured Nitrospina sp.
TCCTGAAACACCGTCCAGAAACATAGCTTCGCAAGGTTAACCCAAATCAACTTATTTAAATTTTTAAAGCTTTACCTGCACCTGTTAGTCACTCGACAGAAAAATCAAAACACAAAACCATTCGTTTACACTCTCCCCCAAATTAACCGCATTTTATTTTGACAAGCTATGCCAGCTATGTTAAAAGTTTGCATCTTTTAAACAGAACGTCCTTACGGAGCGTCTTCCATCATTTTTTTAATTTTGTTACTGCCATGAAAATTCACGAGCATCAGGCAAAAGAAATTCTTGCGAAACACGGAGTTCCTGTCCCCAACGGAATAGTCGCGGACACCCCTGCGGAAGTTGAGGCGGCGGCGAGTAAGCTGGGAACTGATGTTGTCGTGGTCAAGGCGCAGATTCATGCCGGTGGACGCGGAAAAGGTGGCGGTGTCAAACTTGCTAAAAGTCCGGCAGAAGCCAAAAAGGTCGCCAACAAGATTATAGGAATGACTCTGGTCACGCCGCAAACAGGACCGGAAGGACGAAAGGTCAAGAAGGTCCTTGTTGAAGAAGGCATGCCCATTGACAAAGAACTTTACATGGGGATACTTCTGGATCGGCAGACCAGTCGCGTGATGATCATGGCCAGCGAAGCGGGCGGTATGGAAATTGAGGAAGTCGCGGCCGACACACCAGAGAAGATCATTAAAGAACATGTTGATCCCATCACTGGCGTTAAACCCTATTTAGCCAGAAAAGTTGCCTTTGCTCTCAACCTTAAAGGTGACGCACTCAAAAAAATGATTCCTTTCATAATGAACCTGTATCAGGCTTTCATTAAGGAAGATTTCGATATGCTGGAGATTAACCCTCTCATCATCACTAAAGATGACCGGGTTCTGGCTCTGGATGCAAAGGTAACTATCGACAGCAATGCGTTGCACAGACAAAAAGAGACAATGACCTACCGTGACCTGGACGAAGAAGATCCAATGGAGGTCGAAGCCAGCAAGTTCAATTTGAACTACATCAAGCTGGACGGGAACATTGGTTGTATGGTCAATGGCGCTGGACTGGCTATGGCAACAATGGACATCATCAAGCATTCGGGTGGTGAACCTGCGAACTTTTTAGATGTAGGCGGCGGAGCCGATGAGGAAATGATTGAGAATGGATTCCGCATTTTGCTATCCGACCCGCATGTTCAAGGAATCTTCATCAACATATTCGGCGGTATCCTGCGTTGCGATATTCTGGCTCGTGGGGTTGTGGGAGCGGCGAAAAAATTAAAAGTCAAGGTACCTATCGTTGTACGGATGGAAGGAACTAACATGGAAGAAGGACACAAAATTCTCGATGATTCTGGAATCGATGTTATTGTGGCCGATGGCATGAAAGATGGCGCACAAAAAATGGTAAAGGCGGTCAAATGAGTATTCTAGTTGACGAAAAAACGAGATTGATCGTTCAGGGAATCACCGGGCGCGAAGGACAATTCCACGCCGAGCAGTGCATGAAGTATGGCACCAAGGTGGTTGGCGGAGTCACGCCAGCCAAGGGCGGTCAAACCGTGCTGGGAAAAGTTCCCGTCTTCAACACCGTGCGCGATGCGGTTAAAAAGACAAAAGCCAATGCCACGATGATCTTCGTTCCCCCCCCGTTCGCCTCCGATGCCATTCTTGAGGCCGCAGACGCGGGAGTCGAACTGATCATATGCATCACAGAAGGCATTCCAGTATCAGACATGGTTGAGGTATGGCGCTACATTCAAACCAGTAACTCACGCTTGATCGGACCCAACTGTCCGGGCATCATTTCTCCTGGGAAATGCAAAATTGGCATCATGCCGGCCCATATCCATAAAAAGGGGAATGTCGGTATCATTTCCAGAAGCGGAACGCTCACCTACGAAGCCGTGGGCCAATTGACTGCTCTGGGCCTGGGCCAATCTACATGTGTAGGCATTGGCGGTGACCCGATTATAGGCACCCGGTATATCGATACGTTACAACTTTTTCAGAAAGACCGCGGCACGAAAGCCATCTGCATGATCGGCGAAATAGGCGGAACAGCTGAAGACGAAGCCGCCTACTACATCAAAAAAAATGTCACCAAACCAGTGATCGGATTCATCGCCGGTCAAACCGCTCCTCCGGGTCGACGTATGGGTCATGCAGGAGCGATCATCTCTGGAGGACAGGGAACGGCTGAGGAAAAGATGAAGGTCATGCGCCGTTGCGGCATCAAAGTTGTGAAAAGCCCTGCCGACCTCGGCAAAACCATCGCCAAAGTTTTATAACAAGCACGCATCCCCTCTTTTCGCTTTACCTGCACCCCGGTAAAAAACTGCACCCTCAAGCAAGTAACGTCATCTAATACCCATGTCTGAGGAAAAGTGTCCTAAATGCGGCTATGAAAATGTTACCCAGTCTGCCTGGTGCGAAAAATGTCTGCATCATTTTAAAGATCATGGGAAAGACAAGGTCCTTAGCTGTCCTCACTGTTTTCATCCGAACGAGTACAAAGATGATTTCTGCGAGTCTTGTCACGAACCTCTAAAACCCGGTCAGTGGGAATAAAAAATCAGTTCATAGTTCTTGGTTCTTAGTTCCTGGAAGGTGCTGTTTCACTCACTCAGTTTTATAAGCAAGTGCATTGACCTGGATCTCATAATCGAGGGAGTCAAACTGTGTGCTCTTGCGGGTGCTGTCAAAATGCAGGTTGGCATAGATGGTGATGATCGCGTGCAATGCTTCGTGAGCCTCCATTCCCTGGTCAGTCAAACGCTTGTAGGCGATGGCAACATATTCCGGGTTCCCTACCTGAAGCTGACGATCAACGATCACATGTAAAACAGTATGCACAAAAGGATTCACGATCATGCCGTTGACCTCCCTGGGAATGGAAGCCAAATCGCCTTCCTCCCAGATAGAGTCAAACTCGGGGTGCAGTTCGAGAACGCTTGCTATACGTTCATCCAGCTCTTCGGTGGGCCGTCCTTCGTTTTTGTCCGCAGCAACGCGAAGGATGCGCTGTTGAGATTCCTTATCGAAATCCATAGTCTAAAATTTCTTTCCAAGAGAAGGCGAATCAAACGCATAAAATAACTGCGCAATTATTTAATTAATCAGATGCTGAAAAACGGTCAGGGGTTCAGAAAAGGCCTGGTTTCATGGAGTTTCAGAGAAATGCGTCCGTCGCTCCCTTCCGCCGCCGCCATAAACCATGAACACCCGCTTGCCCTGACGAACATGATATTTTGCCCAGGCAGGGGACTTCCCCTCGTAGCAGGCCCCAGAATCACTTCCTTCAGCTCTGAGAAAATCCGGGTAATCCAGACCCGCGTCATAGACATCGACTAAAAGGCAATCCGAATTGAATCCAGAACCTGAAAAACTGATTTTACTCAAAAAAGATTCGATCTCAGCCGGATCGTTAAGTTCTATAGCTTGCATGTTGGGATTAGTTTGGAGATTCTTTCTGGATTGAAAAAATTTTCCCATCGGAGCCCGATTCCAGTTTGTCTACGTTCCCCGATTTGTTAGTATCTTGAATTCAAGAAGGTCATATTAACACAAGGTCACATGCTCGACAAATTGAGCATGGGCACCTTTTACTCAGGTTGAAATAATGCTTGTTCAGGAAAATCTTTATCTCACCCGAAGCGCAACAGACGGCCAAGGCGGTCAACAGTTTTTGTACAAAGTCAATCAATATGGGATATCAGCGATAAGTCGCCCTCAGGAGGAGATTTCGCAAATCCACTGGGATGTGGAAGTTATTAAGTACCACGAAACGAAAACTATCAAATTCGATATCTGCCACGACACCCAATTGGCAGAAAAAACATTGACTTTTTATAACGATACATCCCTCAATGAGTTTCTGGAAAAGGCTTTTGAATATTTCAATGAATTGAGTACTTTGAATGATATGATCGCTAAAAACGAATAAGCTTGGAAGAGGACTTTAAAGGTCCTTAAGTCTTGACAAAGCGAGGGTTTGTTTCTAATATAGGCCTCTTCTGCAAGGCCCTGATCAGCATCCTGATTGGCGATGTTTTTGTCAGAGCAGAACTTTGCTGAAGTTTTTGATTAATCAGGCTTAAACAATCTTATATTACGGGACGTGCAAGCTCCCGGAAGAAGTTACATTACATAAACGGAGGAGTTGTATGTCCAACCTAAATGCCCAAGAAGAAGGAAAATCAGCAGACTGGGTACCTGCAGGTGATATGCAGGAAGAGATTTCCCTTGAAGAAATGCTGAAACTGCCGCGGGAAACGATTTTTATGACGGGAAGTGAAGCTGCCCGGGAATCTATCCGCAGAGCCAATGTCGACATGGCTATCGCCTACCCCATCACCCCGCAGTCGGAAACCATGCAACAGGCAGGTTATTTATACGATGAGGGCTATATCAAGGATTATTATCGTGCGGAAGAAGAGATTGGTGCCTTTTCCGCCATAAGCGGCGCTTCCCGTGCGGGTGTTCGAAGTCTCACCGCTACTTCAGGCCCCGGCCTGATGAGAGGTATGGAAGCGATCAGTTCCTGGCCGGGAGCGCGTACGCCGATTGTTATGCTCGATATGTGTCGAGTTATTAACACACCTCTGGCTATTCAGCCTGACAACATAGAAATTTCGTTTTTGCTCGATACCGGCATGTTGGTCTTGCATGGTGAAAACCAGCAGGACTTTTACGATTTCCCGCTGGCGGCATTTATGGTCAGTGAAGAAGTCGATGTGACCTTGCCCTGTACCGTCGCCGTTGATGGTTTCTTTGTAACTCATGCCCGCGGTAACGTCTCAATAGTTGACAGAAAGTATAAATTACCAGCCCGAGATGGCTGGAAATCTGCTGTTCCCGCGATGGATAACGAAAATCCACCAGCACGTTTGTCCCGTGACGCTCCAATCCAGAAAAGTAACTTTATTAGTTACCATATGCACTCAAGCTGGCAACAGGAAGTATTTTCGGCGGTGGAACGTTCGGCAAAATATTTTGATAAGTATCTTGGCGGTCTGATCGAAGTTGTCAACCCGGGTGCCGATGAGATGATCATCGCTTCAGGTGCGGCAGTATCTCAGGCTCGTGAAGCAGTGCGTCAGGAAGGGGAAAAAGGCAACAAGGTTGGCCTGATCAAGGTCAAAACCATTCGCCCATGGCCTCGACAGCAAATCATTGACGCGGCAAAGCATGCTAAAACAATCCTGGTTCCGGAATTCAATCATGCTGGCTGGTTACATAAAGAAGTGTGTACCACCCTGTATGGACATAGTGAGGCTACTATATATAACGGACCCAGAGTGTTTGGCGGTATGACCATGCCGACTGAAATGATTCTTGACTGGTTGGCTGAGATTCGAAACAAAACAGGTTCTAAAAACCTTTTTGTGTAGTGGGTGTAAGTTATCCATTACGGCAGTGAGCCGAGATGGATTGATCCTTCACAGGATTAATCTTCTGGCTGTTAGATTGTGATCACGGTTTTATTAAACCGAAAAGATATATAACTTACTTAAACAACTTTTATTAAAAGGGGAAAAATCATGTCCCTCGATACAGTAAAACCCTCTCCAGGTTTTTTGGAGCATTTGCCGATTGAGTACAAAGACCTCATTGAGCACGGTCCCTACGGTGAGCAAAAAAAAGTAACTGATATGGGAAAGTTCAAAGAACTGGTCGAAGAACATCCCATGTGCGCCGGTTGCGCTATGGGTCTGTTCATCAGACTGGTTTTTATTGGCTTGCCCAAGCCCGAACATACGGTAATGGTTGGCACCGCTGGTTGTGGGCGATTGGCCATTTCACAGGGCAACATCCCATTTGTCTACGGTAATTACGGCGACACCAATGCGGTGGCCACCGGCATAAAACGTGGCCTGGAGCTTCGGTTCCCGGAGCAGGATAAGGACGTAGTCGTCATGTGTGGTGATGGCGGCTTGGTAGATATTGGATTCCAGGGCCTCATGCACAGTTGGTTCCGTCATGAGAAGTTCACCACGATCATGCTCGACAACGAAACCTACGGTAATACAGGTGGACAGGAAAGCGGTATGACTCAGAAGGGACAGATCATGAAAATGTCTCCGCGAGGTAAAAAAGATGACAAAATGGATATGATGGGTTTGGCAGAGGTGGCTAATCTGGATTATGTTGCCAGGATTACCCCTACCAACCCAAGCCGGGTTGTCCGTACCGTGCGACGTGCAGTCATGGTTGCCCGTGAGTTTGGAGCGACTTTTATTCAGGCGTACACTTCTTGCAATATTGAGTACTCTATTCCAACCCCTGACGTAATGCAGGATGCGTTTGACATGGAAAAGAAGAACTACGGTTTTGAAGAAAAAATTTCAGATCGTGCCAAAGCATTTTTGGATGAAATTGAAAAGAAAGATAAAAAGAAAAAGAAGAAATAACCAGGAGGAGAATCATGTCAGTACAGCGTTATAATGTCCGCATGGCGGGACTTGGAGGACAGGGTGTGGTCACGGCCTCGCATATTCTTAGTAACGGAGTAGTTATTTCTGGGGGCCATAGCTCGCTTGTTCCTTTTTTCGGTTCAGAAAAGCGTAATGCGCCTGTAGAAAGTTATGTCCGAATTTCCAAGGATGTCATTTACGAGATCGGCGAAATCATCTTCCCGAACATCATCATGATTTTCCACCCATCGGTTATCACTTTGGGAAAATCGTACACGATGCCTTTTTACACCGGACTGAAAGAGGGGGGAATCATCCTCATCAACAGCAAGACCCCCATCAAATTTAGCGCCGACGAACAACGGGAAATGGAAGCGATTAATGCCAAGGTATACTATGTCCCTTGCACAGAAATCGCTAATGAAGTCGCTAAAACAGAATTGGCCACTAACATGGCCATGTGTGGAGCGATTGCTGCAGTTTTTGGAATACCTGATGTCAAATCACTCGGAGAATCTGTTAAGGACCGTTTTATAGGTAAAGGAATCGTTACATCTGGTGGAACTGCGGCTCTGGATAGCGCGATTGAGAAAAAGTTCGCCAAGAAAGCAAAGCTTCTCGAAGCTAACATGAAAACATTACGTGCCACCTATCAGTATGTGATCGATCAGGGGTGGGCTCACAAAGATGCCGTGCTCCCAGAGGAAGAGGCACTTGCTGTTTAATCTTTTTTACTGGAGATAACATGTATTACATTGCTGAAGTGGACAAAGGTATTTGTTCAGCGAAAAATTGCCATCTGTGCACAACATACTGCCCAGAGACTAACTGCATCAATTACAGTGAAAAAGATAAGTCGGCCTATATTTCTGTAGATCGATGCAAGGCATGTGAAATCTGTGTATATATTTGTCGAGATGTGGCAAAGAACGATGCGATCAAAATGAAATGGATTGAAGAACTTGATGAAGGTTTCGTGATCAAGAAATCCGGCATTGTTCTGCGTTAATTTCGGTTTTCATAGTTTTTTAAAAAAGGTATTTGAGCACCAGCAAGCTCAGATGCCTTTTTTTTATCCAACAACCTTATCGTAAAAAAACATACTATTATGGAAAAAACATTTGCCATCATTAAACCGGACGCTGTTGAAAGAAACCTTATCGGAAAAATTCTGGAACGCATAGAGTCGAAGGGTTTCCGAATAGTTGCCATGAAACGAGTCCTGCTCACCTTGCCAGTAGCTCAAGGTTTTTATCATGTCCATAAAGAGCGACCCTTTTTCAAGGACCTGACAGAATATATGTGTACTGGCCCGGTTGTCCTGCTTGTATTTGAGAAAGATGGCGCGATCAAAGCATGGCGCGAATTGATGGGAGCGACAAACCCGGCAGATGCGGATGCTGGAACTATTCGCAAAGATTTTGCCATCGATCTGGAGAAAAATTCGGTCCACGGGTCGGATGCGCCGGATACTGCGGCCTTTGAAATTTCATACTTTTTCAGCCAGACAGAAATTTCGTCCTGATTGCTTCCAAGCCTGATCACAGGAACTCCTCATGCGAGGCATAAAAAAACTCATAATCGCATTATTTACTATAGGGTTATTGATTGTGGGGTTTCTACGCCCTGACTCGGCTATCGCTGAATATAAATATCAGCTATACCAAAATCATGAGAATTTTGGTATTCTTGTATTTCCAGCGGAAAATATATTTGCGGAATTGGATGAATTTATTCAAAAATCAGGATTTAACTCTGTAGAATCGGGTCATTCTGTCATGAGGTTTGGGCCAAATAACGAAAACCAGACTTATATGATGCCGGAATCGGTTCAGAGAAAACATTCTATGGACCGCTTTATTATTCTTCAAGTCCTTGCCCAGAAAAATATTCTTATCGGTATTTTTGACCCCGAATGGGGACTGACACTCCCAAGCGCTATCTATCAACTGGATGGACTGAAAGAAAATATCCCGAAAACGTTAAACATATTCAGGGAACAGCTCAATAAAAGAGAAACCCGACGGCATGAGCCTCAAGATTCCAGATGGATGAGACTTTTTACCACCCATGCTGCTACCATATATAAGAACCCTCTCTTCTTTAGTAAACAGCATTAGGAGAAAGCTATATGCCTTTTTACGATTATCACTGTGAAAAATGTAAGGAAACCTTCGAGGTTCTGCAAAAAGTGTCTGATGAACCCCTCACTAAATGTGAAAAATGTGAGGGGCCGATACAGAAGGTGATCAATAATATGACATTTCATCTTTACGGACCAGGCTTTTACTCAACAGACAATAAACGAAAATATTTAAAGTAACGGAGACATCTCCACGCGACTGTCCCCTGCCCTATGATATTTATTACGCGAAAACATGAGTTTTGTGCCAGCCATCGTCTGTTTAATCCCAGTTTTTCTGATGAGAAAAATGAGGCCACTTTTGGCCTATGCAATAATCCCAACGGACACGGACATAATTACGTCCTGGAGGTTACACTGTCGGGCGAAGTTTGCGATGACACTGGAATGGTGTTCGACCTGAAAGAACTTAAAAAATTAACAAAACAGGAAATAATCGATAAAGTAGACCATAAAAACCTGAATATCGATGTTGATTTTTTGAATGATATTATTCCAACTGCTGAAAATCTTGCGATCAGATTCTGGGAACGATTAGAACCCAAAATCACAAAAGGCAGTTTATACGAAATCAAACTTTACGAATCTGAACGTAATTTTGTTGTCTATAGAGGGAGAAAACCGTGAGCCTAACAGCCGAAGAAGTTGGACTGCGATCATTAATTGAACAGGTTTTAAATTCTCTTGGTGAAGACCCTAAACGGGAAGGCTTATTGAAAACCCCTGAACGCGTAGAGAAATCTCTAAAGTTTTTAACCAGCGGTTATCAAGTGAACATTGATGAACTGGTCAATGGTGCGCTTTATAACGAAAACTATAATGAAATGGTGATTGTCAAAGATATCGATGTGTTCAGCCTTTGCGAACATCATATGCTTCCCTTTGTAGGAAAATGTCATGTAGCTTATCTTCCTCAAGGTAAGATCATCGGGCTGAGCAAAGTTCCCCGTCTGATCGATGTTTTCAGCAGGCGTTTACAGGTTCAGGAACGATTGACCACACAAATCGCGAAATGTCTGCAGGAGATTCTCAATCCCAGTGGTGTGGCTGTGGTGATCGAAGCCATGCACCTTTGCATGTCAATGCGTGGTGTAGAAAAACAAAACTCCTATACCACCACCAGTTCCATGTTAGGGTGTTTCAAAGAAGATGCGCGAACACGCGGTGAATTTCTCAGCTTGATAACACCAGCTAAATCTCGACTTTAAAGTCACCCCACATTAAACACTTCTATATCAATAGGATATGGCGCATTCTTCGGAGTTTGACAAGTTAAAACAGACAAAGATATAATGAGCGGTAAATAAACCCTGAAAAGGACCCTACCCTCTCTTGAATCAAAACATTTCGAAAGAACTTCTCCGAGAAAACATCAACCACATTCCTGAACTTTTCGGTACTCAGGACATCAACCTCAAACAAATTGAAAAAAAGTTTGGGGTCCGTATCACCACCCGCGAAAACCAGATCAATATAAAAGGCGATGCCAAATCGGTTAATGCTGTCGACACTCTTATATCTCAGCTGGAAGACCTTGCGGTTTCGGGTCACGCTATCAAAAATGGTGACATTAAATTCGCGATCCGTCTGGTGGCAGAAGATAACACCGTTAACCTGAAAGCTATTTTTTCAGAGCGGATAACAGTCTCGCCCAGAAAAGGATTCATCACGCCAAAAAGTCCAACACAAAGAGAATTCATTCAATCGGTCAGACAGGCAGATATTGTATTAGCCATTGGGCCGGCAGGAACAGGAAAAACTTATCTTGCGGTAGCGCTGGCAGTCGAAGGTCTTCTTAAAAAACAGTTCAAAAAAATTATTCTGGTTCGCCCCGCAGTAGAGGCGGGCGAAAAACTAGGCTTCTTACCCGGTGACATCGCGGAAAAAATCAATCCCTACTTCATGCCGCTTTACGATTCTCTCGATGATATGATGGAATCTGGCAGGGTAGCCGAACTCATGGAAGATGGTATCATTGAAATCGCGCCGTTAGCCTATATGCGTGGCCGCACGCTCAATGATTCATTTGTAATACTTGATGAAGCGCAAAATTCCACAAAGGAACAAATGAAAATGTTTCTTACGCGACTTGGATTTCGCTCGAAAATGGTGGTTACGGGAGACATAACTCAAATCGATCTGGACCACTCTATAGACTCTGGTCTGGTTCAGGTCCAAACTCTTCTCAAAAATATTAATGAAATCAAGTTCATCCACTTCAACGAAAATGATGTGGTAAGGCACGACCTGGTAAAAGAAATCATCAATGCCTACAGCCAAAACGGATCAGGCCGATGATTTAAATTTTAAGGCAACTGTTTGATGCAAATTGATATATGTGATGACCAGACTGAATGTGCCATCGACTGCGATAAGCTAGAAGGCGAAATCAGGAATATTTTAATTCCACTGGAATGCCTGGAAAAGGAAGTCAGTATCTTGTTAGTCGATGATGAAAGGATGCGAGAACTCAATAAGCAATATCGTGACCTGGACCAGACCACCGATGTCCTCTCCTTCCCGCAGAATGATGGGGAGGAAGAGGGACTGAGTCCGCACTTGCTTGGGGATGTGGTAATATCAACTGCCACTGCCCGCAGGCAATCAACAGAACATGGATTGTCCCTGGAAGAAGAGTTGGTGCTTTTGCTCATCCACGGCATCCTTCACCTTCTTGGATATGATCACGAGCGATCTGAAAGAGAAGCTCGCCTTATGAAGGAAAAAACCCGTGATTTATTCCACCGGATTTTCCCAAACAAGGAACTGGCAGACTCCTGCGAATTTTAATCGAACTGATAATGGGTTGATAGCTTATGGAACGCCTCTGGGCCCCCTGGCGCATGGAATACATTACCAAGGATAAGTCGAATGAGTGCATTTTCTGCACCCTGCCTAAAGCTGGCGATGATGAAAAGAATTTTATCCTTTTTCCGGGTAAAGACTGTTTCGTCCTCATGAATATTTTCCCCTATAATAACGGTCACCTCATGGTCTCGCCATATCGTCATATCGCCTGTATTACGGAGCTTGATAAGAACGAGTCTAGCGAAATGACCGCGCTCACAAACAGTTGCATCGAAATTCTCCGCGCCGTCAACAATCCTGACGGTTTCAACGTGGGATTCAATATGGGGAAAAGTGCCGGAGCAGGTTACGATGAGCATATCCACAATCATATTGTTCCACGATGGGCTGGGGACACTAATTTCATGCCGGTTCTTGCTGAAACCAGAGTCCACCCGGAACACTTGCGAAAAACATATGAAAAGCTTGTTCCTCATTTTAAAAACCTGAGGCTGTAGTCATAGACTCATGAAATCTGCCACTCAAAAATTATCCAAAGCAGACGAAACCCCAATGATGCAACAGTACATAAGCATCAAAAGGGATTACCCGGACTCCATTCTGTTTTTTCGTATGGGCGATTTCTATGAGATGTTTAACGAGGATGCCACGATAGCATCGCGGGTTCTGGAAATAGCCCTCACCTCCAGAAATAAAAACAAGGACAACCCAATTCCCATGTGCGGAATTCCTCACCATTCATCTAAAAATTATATTGCTAAACTTATTAAATCCGGCAAAAAAGTTGCCATCTGCGAACAAACAGAAGACCCTAAATTCGCAAAAGGTCTGGTTAAGCGTCAAGTAGTCAGAGTGGTAACACCCGGAACGGTTCTTGATGATAACCTGCTCGATCCCAAACAGAATCAGTTTCTTGTCTCGGTTCATTCGGAGGCGAAAGGGTGGGGACTGGCCGCTCTTGACATCACCACCGGACTCTTCAGGGTAACGGAGCTTCATGGCGACAACGCGGAATCACTTTTAGCAGATGAATTAGAACAGCTCGATCCCAGAGAAATTATTCTATCGGAGACGGCCACAAACGATGGCAACAAACCTGAATGGTTGCATGGTCGGGAACACAGCCTGCACTCATGCGAAGACTGGACCTTTTCGTACAGCGAAGCTTACCGCCGATTGCTGGAACATTTCAAAACGGGTTCCTTGGAAGGATTCGGTTGCGAAGATTTAAGGCTTGCCGTGTCTGCCGCTGGCGCGCTTATTCGCTACCTGCATGAAACACAAAAGTCGGCGCTTGAACATATCAGCACCATCAATCCTTTCAATGTCCATAACTACATGCTCATGGACCACGCCACTGTGCGCAGTCTGGAACTGGTGGAATCGAGCGAAGGGGGCCGAAAAAGTTCCTTACTGGATTTGCTCGACCTCTCGCAAACCCCAATGGGAGCACGTCGTATTAGAGAGTGGATTCTCAAACCCCTGATCGACATAAACTCCATCAGCGAACGTCTGAATCAAGTGGATATATTCAGAAACGACCCGATGTTAAGGCAGGACGTACGAGAGCAATTCAAATCCATGTACGACTTGGAACGACTACTGAGCCGCGTTTCGCTGTCAGTTTGTAACGCACGCGACCTCATCGCGTTGAAAACCTCACTTTCGGTTTTGCCCCGCCTGCTGGAACTTTTAAACCAGAGCGGAAATGAAATATTAAATTCCTTCACCTCATCCTGGGACAACCTTGAGGAGGTGCACAAACTCCTTGAACAAAAAATCATTGATGATCCGCCTTTCAACCTTAAGGAAGGAAATCTCATTAAACCAGGTTGTGACTCAGAGCTGGATCGACTCAAGTCAATAACACGCGATGGGAAAAACTGGATCGCTCAACTAGAAACCAGAGAAAAGGAGCGCACTGGAATTTCCGTTTTAAAAGTTGGTTTCAACAAGATATACGGCTACTACATAGAGATCACCAAAAAAAATCTGGACCGGGTACCGAAGGAATACATCCGCAAACAATCACTGGTCAACGTAGAGCGCTTCATTTCTCCGGAACTCAAGGAATACGAAGTGGAGATAACGGGAGCGGAAGAAAAAGCCACTGAACTGGAACAGAATATTTTTCAGCAAGTCCGGAAAGAAGTAGCATCACATGGAACGCGTATACAACACATGGCCCGTGTCATCTCCCATCTTGATGCGATCATATCTTTTGCCGAAGTAGCTCATCGCTACAATTATTCAAGGCCGGAGATTGATGAGCAAACCGATCTTAAGCTTAAAAACGGCAGACACCCTCTCATAGAACGCATCATCCCGGAAAACCAGTTCATCGCCAACGATACCCAGTTGAATAGCACAGACGATCAAATTATGATTATCACCGGACCCAACATGGCGGGAAAATCCACCTACCTGCGACAGGTCGCCTTGATCACGCTGATGGCGCAAGTTGGGAGTTTTGTCCCCGCAGATTCGGCCCACATAAGCATCGTTGACAGAATCTTCTCACGCGTTGGGGCTCAGGACCACCTGCAAAAGGGTATGTCCACCTTCATGGTGGAAATGAATGAAACGGCCAACATCCTGAACAACGCCACTGAAAAAAGCCTCATCATCCTGGATGAAATTGGTCGCGGTACCAGCACTTTTGACGGAATCAGCATTGCATGGTCAATCGTTGAATACCTTCACGGCGATGATTCGACTGGTGGACCCAAAACTTTGTTTGCTACCCACTACCATGAGTTAACAGATCTGGCTTTGGTATTGAATGGAGTAAAGAACTTTAACGTGCAGGTTAAGGAATGGAACGATGAGATAATTTTTCTGCGAAAAATTGTTCCGGGAGGAGCAGACAAGAGCTATGGCATCCAGGTTGCGAGGTTGGCAGGACTGCCCGACAAGGTGCTCCGCAGAGCCCGCGAAGTTTTGTTTAATCTGGAAAAGAGCGAATTTGATGAAGTGGGGGTCCCTAAGATATCACGTTCCGATGAAAATATAGTTTCTCCCCAACCACAACAACTAGGCTTGTTTGGAGAAACTGCACATCCTGTTATCAAACATTTAGAAAAAATAGAACCCGATGACCTGTCCCCACGGCAGGCTATGGATGCTTTATACGATCTTAAACGCCTACTAAGGAAATCCCTGTAATGAACATATTAGTCACTGGTGGGGCAGGATTCATTGGGTCACAAGTAGCCGATGCCTATATCGAACATGACCACCATGTGGTAATTATCGACAACCTGTCAACAGGCCAGAAGGAATTTATCAATTCAAAAGCTGTCTTTTATGAAGCTGATATTACCGATCCTTCTGTAGCAGAAATCATAAAAAGTGAAAATATCCAGGTAATAAACCACCACGCCGCCCAAATTTCTGTCCACGATTCAGTCAAAGACCCGGTCGCAGACGCTAAATCCAATATTATTGGCACTTTACAACTTCTACAACATACTGTATCATCTGGAGTCGGAAAGTTCATATTTGCCTCTACCGGTGGAGCGATCTACGGAGAGCAAGATTATTTTCCGGCTGACGAAGAACATCCTCTAAAGCCAACCAGTCCATACGGACTTTCCAAGTTGAGTGTTGAGGGCTACCTGCGGTTTTATCAAGAACAATATGGCCTCAGTACTACCGTCCTTCGTTACGGAAATGTTTTTGGTCCGCGACAAAACCCTCATGGTGAAGCAGGAGTAGTCGCTATTTTCTGTAATCGGCTGTTAAAAGACCAAGCCCCTGTGATCAATGGGGATGGGGAGCAGACACGCGACTATGTTTTTGTCAGAGATGTCGTCCGTGCCAATGTAATGGCTCTTGGGCCGGACTGTTCGGGCATCTTCAACGTAGGAACTGGACGAGAAGCAACTGTTAATGAACTGGCTCGATCTCTGTTGCAGAGAGCCGGCTCAGATATTGCTCCGCAATACGCACCGGGGCGTGGATACGAACAGCGTAGAAGCTGTCTCGATTGCAAAAAAATAAAAGATTCACTGGCATGGGAACCGAAAGTTTCCCTGGAGGAAGGGCTCGTTGAAACTTACAAATTTTTTACAAATAATAAAAACTAAATCCCGCTATATTGCGTTAACAACCGCAATGCTGGCGTGGTTCGCCCTGTCCGCAGTAGCGTGGGCAGAGTCGCCCTCACTCGTGAACATTGGTGTCGGCACAAAAGGAAAAACCGTGGTGATGCATGCCCGGCTGGTGGATGGTTTTACTGATAGTATTCAGGAAGCTATCGAGAGCGGTGTGGCCATGACATTCACCTATCAGATTGAACTCAGAGAAGAAAGCGCAGTCTTGCGCGACTCTCTGGTAAGCTCCAATACCGTACAGCACACAATAAAATATGATTCACTGAAAAAGGTATATCGCTTTTCAGAATTTGGGAGAGGTGTCAAGCGCAGGATCATCACACGAAACAAGGAAAACTACCAGAAGATGATGCTCACACTGGAAAATATCCCTATTGCTTCGATCAGGCGTTTGGATCCCAGCGAAAGATATTATATTAGAGTTAAGGCAGATATTGAGACCGACCGACTCTGGTTTCCTTTCAACTACCTGTTTTTCTTTCTCCCGTTCAACGACTTCAATGCCTCTTGGGCAGAATCCTCTCCCCTCTCTATAGACCCGGACATAACACTTGCTGGAGAGGAATTTGACGGCGACACCCAACGCCAAAGTAAAAAAGCATCCAAAAGCGTGAACTCCGTTGTTCGATCCTTTAATAAATAGATAAAAAACACGCCTTACTACCTAACAACTCTAAGCATTTTAAGTTGCGCCCCCCCGACACTAATCTTCTACGTTAGTACTTTATCGAATCCTCCAAAAGACTTTAACGAATGTAATTCGCCATGCAAATTCTTCCAAGGTGAAAATATTTCTGACTAAAGATGATAGCG
>CAJWQP010000046.1 GCA_913045445.1 uncultured Nitrospina sp.
AGGTTCTATTCTTCTTTCTCGCCCAGCACCAAAATCAGGTTATCCCCGGTAGTCTGGATATCGAGTATTTTAATTTTTTGCTGATGAACATCCTCAATTGCTTTGTTTACCATTTTCTCAATGGCGGTGGCGCTCTCTTCAAGAATATTTACCACCTTAATACCCGATATGGTATGCCCTTCTAATTGCATAAAAGCCTGCCAAAATAACTGGTTTATTAAGGTGCCTCCGCACCACTATTTCGGGCAATGCACCCGGAATTTTAAGTTATTATCCATTATTTAACTTTACTATTCAATATGATTCCGTGTATTGATTTTCCATCATGTCAAATGATCATTGTAATTCCCACTTGTTTTCAGTACTATGAGCCCATTAAACTATTTGAATAAGCTGTTAAAACTCAAAAGTTTTCCAGAAATTATACAGGAACGCTTATTAGAGCCGCGGCGGAGCCGTTCCGTCGCGTCTTTTTGGTTTTAGAGGGATAAAGTGGTCAAAAACGTAAATTTCACAGATAAAATTCCAGTCAGTCATCACCTGATTGAGGTTCGTGACCGGATGGTGCTAGTGGGTATTGTTGTGGGCCTGTTCTTCGGACTGTGCTTTTATTTCATCGAATTCTTCATTTTGTGGTTACAGGATCCCCTTCCTACCAAATATCGTGATGAACTGATATTTATTTCCCCGACTGAGGTGTTTTTTACTCATATGAAGGTTGCTTTTATGGGATCTCTGTTCATATCCATGCCCTTCATTCTATACCACATCTGGTTTTTTATCGCTCCGGGACTCAAGGTTAAAGAGAAAAAAATAACATCCATGTTTGTTATTGCAGGGACGTTCTTTTTTCTGTTCGGCGGTGTTTTTTGTTATTTTCTAGTTTTACCCTTGGGGCTCAAATTCCTGCTGGGTTATGGGGCCAAGTACTGGACCATGCAGGTAACCATTCAACTGTATTTTAATTTTGTTGTTAAGTTGATATTGGCATTTGCCTTTGCTTTCCAAACCCCGTTACTGATGGTTTTGCTCACTAAATTTGGGGTGGCCAACACGGTTAAAATGAAACTGTATCGCAAGTGGGCATTCCTTGGATGTTTTTTGCTCGCTTCGGTGTTAACCCCTCCCGATGTCATCACTCAGGTTCTTCTGGGTTTTCCTCTCTACGGACTCTATGAATTCGGAGTTGTCATCTCCACCTGGTTTGAAGATCCGAAACAAAGAGAATTAGCTATAAAACAGATGGAGGCTGAAAAAGCGGCACGTAAAGCGGCCAAACAGGGAAAAACTGCTCCCAAATCAAACAGGAAGGTGACCGTTAAAAAAGTAGTGCGTGAAGAATAAGTTCACCCTGTCTTACCAAAGGAACATCAAAAGAGTGGTTAGCCGTGGATAAACATTTTCCACTAACGCTCCTCCCAGCGCGCAACCCATGTGAAATAGAATGGATGCGTATAATGACCCTGTAATTTTAAACAGCAGGCTGGTACCAATACTCAAGCCGAAGGATCCCAAACTAAGTTTGACCCCGATCATTGTATAGATCAGACCAACCGCATATATCGTTGGTATAGGGTTGTATTTTTTAAGCAGTGACTGCAATAAAAACCCTGTATAAAAAATTTGCTCGATTAACGGGATCAAAAATATTTGGACCGATTTTTCGGGCAGGGCACTCATATCAAATAAATAATTATCCTTCACCTTCCCAGCCAGAAGTTCGTGTTCTGCCAGACCGGTAATGCTTAGTCCTGTTTCCAATAAAGGCAGGCAGAGTAGCACACCTGCACCTGCGATCACTCCAATAACTAAATTCTGTTTTAGATAACGGGTTGAGAATCCCAGTGCTGATAATTTGATATTGAATGCAGTCGGGAGCATCAGGACCACCACTACCAAAAATATGTCATCCGAATATTTGTATAGCCAGGGATTAATGCGGAAAAATAATTGTGTGCAAGGGAATATAACCAGAAAATAAGCACACAAAACTATGACGGGGATTTTAAATGACCAACGACCTGTCAGTTCAATCCTGTTTATTTTCAAGGTGGTTTCTCTATACTTTGTTGTGATACAACAATCTATAGTTTAGGGCTGGGCAGGCAAAAGATACTGCGGTATTCCGGACAAATGTGCAATTGCGGGCTTGCTTGAATTACCGCTGAGGTGGTTATCCAGTGTTGTAGGTGAAAGGGGTGGAAAGCTCACGTTCATGTGAACAAGTCTCTGACGTGCCGACAACTCTCTTATAGATTTATCAGAAACTTCTACCCCCTCTTCAAGAACATTTGAATGGGTATAGAATCCGCCAAAAACCAATGCTGATAAAAGGCGAGACTCAACGAAAACATTTTCCCACATAGGCGTGTTTAAATGGTTAATATAACTGTTGAATATTGTAGTTTTTTTTTACCCTGAATTCAACAAACTTAACATGCTCGGCAAACATCGACTTTGGTTGACAAAGTCGGGGTATTTATTTAGTATCAAAACTGTCATCTGCAGTACGTGTTCGATTCTGGAATTGGCAGTTTCGACCAAGGCCTATTTTGTTGCTAGACCTTCCGTTTATTTGGCTTCTATTATATTTTTAACCTCTCTATTCATGATTTGTCGTCTTCATTTAAGTTAACTTTATGAATAAAATCGCAATTGCTTCCGATCATGGGGGATATGACCTCAAAAAGGCTGTTAAGATCATGCTTAAGGAATTAGGCTATGAGGTTAATGATCTTGGCCCTAAAAATAATGGGTCTGTAGATTACCCGGATTACGGTATAAGTCTGGCCCGGGCCGTCGCAGAAAAAACAGTTGCCCGCGGGATTGTGATTTGCGGGACCGGAATCGGCATGTCTATTGTGGTCAATCGATTTCCCGGTATTCGGGGAACCTTGTGTTCTGATGTGTATACAGCCAAATTGTGCCGGGAGCACAATGACTCAAATATCCTCATCATGGGAGGGCGTGTAGTCGGTCATGGTTTGGCCCATGAAATAGTAAAAACATGGCTTGATACTCCCTTCGAAGGGGGACGACATCAGAAACGTCTCGATAAAATTACTCGATTCGACGCAACAAATAAATTTTAAGGAGAAAATAATTGTGCTAGAGGAATTCGATCCTGAAATTGCGCAGGCCATTAAAGGCGAAGTTGACCGGGAAGCTTATACCCTGGAAATGATCGCATCTGAAAACTTTGTGAGCGAATCAGTGATGGAAGCTCTGGGCTCGGTGATGACCAATAAATATGCCGAGGGATATCCTGGTAAACGTTATTACGGAGGATGCGAGCATGTTGATGTAGCTGAAGCGCTTGCCATTGAACGTGCAAAAAAATTATTCAATGCAGAGCATGCCAATGTTCAGCCGCATTCGGGTTCGCAGGCCAATATGGCTGTATACCACACGGTGCTCAAGCCAGGTGATACTATCATGGGTATGAACCTGTCCCATGGAGGCCACCTGACACACGGTAGCCCTGTCAATTTCTCCGGTTACACATATACCGTAGTTCCCTATGGGGTGAATAAAGAAACTGAGCTCATAGATTATGATGAGGTGGCGCGTCTCGCCAGGGAACATAAACCCGAAATGATTGTGGTAGGCGCCAGCGCTTATCCCAGAGTCATTGATGCTGTTAAGTTTCGTGAAATAGCTGATGAGGTGGGCGCTAAAATCATGACCGATATCGCCCATCCAGCAGGCCTGGTTGCTACTGGACTATACCCGTCTCCTGTCCCTTATTCTGAGTTTGTCACCACAACCACACACAAGACGTTACGCGGGCCTCGTGGCGGGATGATTTTGTGCCGGGAGGAGTTTGCCAAAGAGGTTAACAAAAGAATATTTCCCGGGATTCAAGGCGGACCCCTCATGCATGTGATTGCGGCTAAAGCGGTGGCCTTCAAGGAAGCCCTTAATGATGACTTCGTAACCTATCAAAAACAAGTCGTTTCTAACTCCAAACGCCTTGCAGAACACCTAGCTTCTGCTGGGTTCAAAATCGTCAGCGGCGGCACTGACACTCATTTGTTACTGGTGGATCTGTGTAACAAGGACATCACTGGAAAGGCCGCTGAAGAAGCTCTTGATCTGGCGGGAATCACCGTTAATAAGAATACTGTCCCTTTTGAAACTCGAAGCCCGTTTGTTACTTCTGGAATTCGCATCGGCACTCCAGCTTTGACCACAAGGGGAATGAAGGAAAAAGAAATGGACCGTGTAGGTGATATGATTGTAGAGACACTGGAGCATATTGACGAACCTGACTTCCACGCAAAAACCCGTGTGAAGATTAAAGAATTCTGCGAACAGTTTCCCCTGTATGCCGAACTCACAACCAGGTATTAGGCCCCGATGAAATGTCCCGCCTGTTCAAACCTTGAAAATAAGGTCATTGATTCCCGCTTGAACAAAGAAGGGAACAGTACACGCAGAAGGCGTGAATGCCTCAGTTGTCAGGAGAGATTCACCACCTACGAGCGTATCGAGAAAACCCTTCCTTACCTAATTAAAAAAGACGGACGCCGCGAGGAGTTCAGTCGTGAAAAAATCCTTGCCGGGGTGAAAAAAGCCTGCCAGAAACGACCCGTCAGTATCCAGCAAATGGAACTGCTGGTAGACCGGGTCGAACAGTACTGCCAGGAACTGGGGGAAAAGGAAATTTCGGCCATGGTCGCGGGTGAAAAGGTGGTGAAAGAGCTGTATAACCTCGATGACGTGGCCTACGTCCGCTTTGCGTCAGTATACCGGTCATTCAAGGATGTCAACGAATTCATGGTAGAACTCAAGGACATGCTCAAGAATAAAGAAGAATGAGTAAGTAGAGTGCTAAAAAAGTCAATTCTTATGTGATTCCTCTAAGCGTCGTGCTGAGCCTGTCGAAGCATGTGTAATGTTTAAAAGGGCTTATCACCCTTCGACAAGCTCAGGGCGACAGTTTTTACAGCTCAAAATAGTTTTTCGGCAACGAGCTAGTAGTACTTTCCCTGAATATTCCCCTCCCATGAAATAGAACTTAGGATAAAATAAGGGGTTGTACCAGATAACTAGCCCATATATTGTTTAGCAAATTGTTTTAACTGCCTTAATTGTGCTTTAGGTTTTGGGTTGTTAAATCTCCACTCACATTCCTTTAAAAATAGAGGAAAATGAGACTTAGGAACACTATTATATTTTCGCATTGCACTTAATGTACAAATCTCCCCGTTGTATCCAAGAATACAAAATGTTACGATAGCTCAATTATAAATTGTATGTCACTGGTCGTGGGTACGGAATCGACCGATTCCCAGCCACGAGTGGGTCTTTATATGGGAAATATAGCCTTTAATATTGCCCTGTTGAGCTATCTTGTGTCTGCTCTTGGGTATACGTTGTATCTGGTTTATCGAAGGCCCATGGTAAATCTGATATCAGCGATTGCCCTGGGTTTGGGATTATTTTCCCAAACGATCGCTATTGGTCTGCGTTCAATGGAGACAGGACATGGTCCATATACGACCGGATTTGAAGTTGCGTCATTTTTCGCCTGGGTGATTGTTGTTGTCTTTTTCCTGACCGAGTGGAAATACAGGATAAGGGACCTGGGAGCTTTTGTTATACCCGTGGTGTTTCTGATTCTTTTTTATTCTGCGTTTCAGTCCCGGGAAATAGCTATGATAGATGATCCATCAACCATGTTCTGGCTGACGATGCATCGTACGCTATCAATTTTGGGCTATGCGGCCTTTGCGATTGCGTTTGGCGCGGCAATCATGTATCTCATTCAGGAAAATCAGGTTAAATCGAAAAAACTTGGAGTCATGTATTTCCGCATGCCTTCACTTGAGGTACTGGACGACCTGAATTATAAGGTCATCGCGATTGGGTTCCCACTGTTCACCCTTGGGTTTATGACTGGATCCATCTGGAATATTAAATCGGATGAATCCTTTTTCTCATGGGATGCGATGCGTACTTGGCCGCTTATCGTTGTATGGTTAATATACAGCGGTATTTTTTTTGGCAGACTTCTGGTTGGCTGGAGAGGTAAAAAAGCGGCTCAGGGAGCTATTCTTGGGTTTGTCACTATAATAGTCACTTATTTTCTTCACGTGGTGTAACAATGGCTGAGGCAAATCTCATTCTCGTAGGGGTGAATCACAAGACCACCCCCGTTGAAATTCGTGAACGCCTGGCCTTCACCAAAGGCAAGATTGAAGATTCTGTTGAACGCCTCGTTGGCTTTCCCGATATCATTGAACATACTATTCTGTCCACCTGCAACCGTGTTGAAATTTACGCACGGGTCAGTAATCAGGATTCTGGGATAGATTTCATTAAACAATTTATCTGCGATTTTCACGATCTGTCGCCGATGGAACTGGAAGAACATTTTTACAGTTTCAGAAACGAAGAAGCGGTAGAACATTTATTTCGCGTTTCGTCTTCTCTCGACTCCATGGTTTTGGGCGAAACGCAGATTCTAGGTCAGGTGAAGGATGCATATAGTCTGGCACGCGATCTTAGATCGACCGGTCTTATTTTAAACCAACTTTTTGAAAAGGCGTTCAGTGTTGCCAAAAAAGTACGGGATGAAACGGGCATCGCCGAGAGGTGCGTGTCGATCAGTTCAGCCGCGGTCGAATTGGCCCAGAAGATATTCGATGACCTCGAAAATCATACTGTCATGTTGGTTGGAACAGGAGAGATGGCAGAACTTGCGGCGAAACATCTCATATCATACGGAATAAAAACGGTCTATGTAGCCAGCAGAACCTATGAGCGTGCCGCTAATCTGGCTAAAACGCTTAATGGTTCGGCACTTGATTTTGAAGCATTCAAAAGCGAGTTGCATCGTGCTGATATTGTCATTACCTCAACTGCCGCGCCAAACTTTATCATCAAAAAGAAAATGGTTGAAAAGGCCATCCATGAGAGAAAAAACAAGCCCATGTTTTTTATCGACATCGCAGTCCCTCGTGATATTGAGCCTGAGGTGAATGATCTGGAAAATGTTTACCTCTATGATATTGATGATTTGCAGGTGGTTGTTGTAGCCAATATGCATGAACGGGAAAAAGAAGCGGAAAATGCAATGACCTTCATTCGCGATGAAGTCACAAAATTCAACAATTGGGTTGGATCACTCGATGCGGTTCCCACCATAGTGGAACTTCGCAATCAGGCAGAAGCGGTCAGGAAAGAAGAAATCGAAAAAACTCTTAAGAAAATGTCGCATCTTTCAGAAGAAGATCAACAGGCACTACATCAGATGAGCAGTTCCATGATTAATAAAATACTGCACAAACCCACCATCAAGTTAAAAAAACAAACTCAATCTCAGGATGGCCATGTTTACCTCAAAGCTATCCGCCACCTTTTCCATCTGGACGACTGAATGGATTCATACAAAATTGTTATAGGAAGCCGGGGCAGTCAATTGGCGCTCTGGCAGGCCAATTGGGTTAAATCCGAACTGGAGCGAATTAATGATAATGTGGAGGTGTCTATCCAGATTATTAAAACCAGTGGCGATAAAATTCAGGATGTGCCTCTTGCAAAAATCGGCGGTAAGGGACTTTTTGTTAAAGAGATAGAAGAAGCTCTGCTGGCCCATGAAATAGACATCGCCGTTCATAGCATGAAAGATGTTCCCATGAAACTGCCACGAGAGTTACAAATCGCGGTGGTCACAGAAAGGGAAAGCCCATTGGATGCCCTGATTTCAAAAAACGGAGAAAAAATCGCCGACCTGCCAGAAGGCGCAACCGTCGGAACCAGCAGTCTGCGTCGATCTTCACAATTGTTGAGATATCGGCCCGACCTTAAAATTGAAATGCTGCGGGGAAACCTCGATACCCGACTAAAAAAACTGGATGAAGGACAGTACGACGCAATTATATTAGCCGCCGCCGGACTCAACAGGTTGGGCTGGGCAGACCGAATAACGGAGGAAATTTCTCGCGAGATTTTATTGCCGGCGATGGGGCAGGGGGCTTTGGGTATAGAAACTCGTATCAATGACGTTGATGTGCAAAAATTTATATGTGATCTGGACCATGAAGCGACTCACTGGGCAGTGGATGCCGAGAGAGCATTTGTCGATATTCTGGATGGCGGTTGCCAGGTCCCTATTGGCGCTTATGCTACCGTCGATGGAAGAGAAATCACTGTTCGTGGACTGGTCGCTGGCCTGGATGGAAAAACCATTTATCAGCTTGATAAAACCGGTCCTGTCTATGATGCTGACAAACTGGGCCGGGAACTTGGAAACGAACTCCTGAAAATGGGAGCCGCCGAAATCCTCAAGGAAGTTCTGCAATAGCAGAGCCTTATCCTGTAACCCCACTATATCCATTCAAGCAACTCATCTCAGCTTCCATAATAATTAAATCTGAACGGTGTTTTTTATATTGCCCAACGGCATCCAGACCATTCTGACCATGGTATCGTAATCGCATTTCAATGAATCACAGGCGAGGCTTATCAGAACCTCGAATGTATTAATAACCAGAATCAGCCAGCGCTTTTGAGTGAAAGGATTTATCATTTTTCAAGTGGGATTATGAGTTGTCAGTACTTCACTATCGCCAATTATAACAGAGGGGATTGACAAGATTGAAAATATTACTTAAACATTAGGGCAATTATATTAGAATGGATATCTATGTGCCAGCAACCTAGTGAAAAGCAGATTAATGACCTCGTTAAGGCGGGACTTGAGGAAGATATCGGATCAGGTGATATAACAACACGCTCTATTGTGTCTGCAAACCAGATCTATCGGGCCGAAATCTGCGCTCGCCAGAATATGGTTCTATGCGGACTGGAATTTTTTAAAGCGGTATTTTTCTATCTTGATCCGGAAGTAAGATTTTCAGATGAAAATTTTGCTGATGGAGATGTTATCTCAAATGAAACTTCTATAATTAAAATGAAGGGCAGGGGAGTTGCCCTTCTGGAGGGTGAGAGATTAGCGCTCAATATCCTGCAACGTCTCTGCGGAATTGCCAGTCTGACACGTGAATATGTAGAACATGCGCGGCCCGTTGAAATTTGGGATACTCGCAAGACAACTCCCGGACTTCGTGTTTTTGAAAAATATGCGGTTCAATGCGGAGGCGGGAAAAATCATCGTTTCGGCCTTTATGATGCCGTTTTAATAAAAGACAATCACATTAAAGCCGCGGGAGGTATTTTCCAAGCGGTCAAAAAAGTAAGAGAGCATCTCGGACATCAAGCGAAGGTTGAGGTGGAAACAACCAACCTTGAAGAGGTGAAATCTGCGCTTGAGGCAAAGAGCGATACTATCATGCTTGATAATATGACTTTGGATAATATACATGAGGCCGTAAGTTTTATTAATGGGAGGGCACGCGTGGAGGTTTCTGGGACTGTAACTCTGGACAGACTGGATTCGCTTGCCAGCACAGGTATTGACTATGTATCAGTAGGGGCTCTCACCCATTCGCCCAAAGCCGCCGATATCAGCATGAATTTTACGGAAATTCCATCCTGAGCAAAATCTCCTTCAAGGAAATGTTATAATTACATTTTATCAGAGATAAACCATGCCTTGCAAAGACACCACTTCAAGAGTGACCGTTTTATTGGATCAGGAAGACTGTCTGGTTGATTTCGATTTTTCTAAAATATCCTGCAACAAAGAAATTAGCGGCGGTACCGGATATCTTGAATACTGCAAGGGAAAATCAATAGATGAAATAATGCGGCTGGAGTTTCAAGAGCCTTTAGAGTTTCTGGCTCCTGAGTCTACTGAGGATCAACTTTTTATTTATCTGGAGTGGGATGCACTCCGCACATCACTAGCCCAGTACTTGGGAGAGGTCGCTGATATAGATCAAGAAAAATATCAGATCTCTTCAATTACCAGTGATGAAAAGGGCACAACGATTGTTCAGGTAATTTGCCCACCTGAAAAAATGCCTGACTTAATTTCATGCAAAAAAAGAGTCCCGTAACAATTGATTGTTAATCCCTCCTTTAATTAATCTGGATAAAGCCTCACCACTCTCAAGTAGCCCTGGGAAAAGTCCTGATCAAAAGCCTGTGAAATGCCACTGGTATACGAAAAGTAAAACGCCGCCTGTTGATCAAACGGCATACACCACGAACCATTTCCTCCACCGGGTTTGAAAACTGAATCTATGTGAAGCTCCTGCTTTGAGCGTCCTAAAACGATATTATCAGGAACGAATAATTTTTCCATTTCCTCTTTTTCCGGAATTCGCCAATCATGAAATCCCAAAAAATCTTTTTTGTTCAATTCATCCACCCAGCTCAAGGCTTCCTGAAACGTTAGCCAGTCGGCGTGGATATCCCACGAATCCTTCTGGGTCCAGACCAAACCTGTGTCATTGTCAGTGATGGTGCCATCGCCATTATTATTAAATCTGATATTTTCGCTCATTTTCTGTTAAGTACATAAAGTTAAAAGTTTATTTAATATGCTCTGATTGAAATTATACTCAATTATGCTTGCTTATCGATCAGTGCTTGGTGACAATGGCAACTCTCAGGAAATTGATTATAGATTTTATGTTATTTATTTGGTACAAACTGACTTCCTTGGGTTAAATATGCTTGAACTATACATCTAAAATTGCTTAACAAACGAATTATGCTGAACAATAAAACACTTAATGTTTTGCTGATATTGTGTATTGGTTTTTGGATGCACCCCGGTGTATTGAGTGCCGGAGAATGCGGGGTGGCGGTGAAACCTCTGTCTTTTTACGATAATATTTCACTTTATTCTTTAATTGCAGGTTTTGGGCTACTATTCGCAGGAATTCTGATAGACAAAAAACTTGTCAAGAATATCGTAATAGGGCTCGCTTTTATTCCGTTTATCGCATGGGGCTATGTCCATTTCATGATTGATTTCAGCCAAATTAAAAAGAATGTCTTCGCTTATAATGCTTTGGCCGAAGGCACACTTGCCAATATTGCTGAAGCTCAAGATAGATATAAGTCTGAGCAGGGGGTGTTTATTAAAGACCTGCAAAAGCTATATTCCCACACTGCAGGATCACATGGCATCAACCCCTGTGTGCGAATACTCAAGATCAATGCAGATTTCAAACATTGGGTTGCAGAAGCGAAACACGTGTCCAGCCCCGACACCATACGCTGGGAGAGTGATTCAGGAAGTTCTTTGAAGAAAGGATAGCCCTGTCAGTATTGCGCCAACCTCATTCCAAAGCCCATTTCGTCACGATTCCATTCAAAGAAATCATACCGATAACATCGTTATTGTCATAAACCATTGCATAAGACACATTGAAGTTAGTAAGAAACCGGGCGGCATAAGGAAGCGGCATCTCCGACGAAACGGACAAAACGGGTTTGGACATGATCTCATACAAATGGACTTCGTGAAGATTGCGGTTGTGAGCGATTACCTTCCTGGCGATATCCTTGAGAGTTGCTATTCCAAAAACATCAGAATCGTTTCTGGGTTCGATCAGTACCGCGTTGACTTTTTTCTCTTTCATAACCAACAGAGCCTCATCTACTTTTGTGACTCCCTCCATCTTTGTGAAGTTTGGCATCATCACATCGCGAACTAAGATTTTTTCATCCATTCCAGCAGACTCCCACAGATTAATCCTACCTATTGAATTAAAAATAATTTTCTTTGGCGTCTTTTTCGAGGGCCTTCATCTGGCTTTCCATTCCGATTGCACGATCAGCCTGTAGAGAAAAAGCTATGCCATTGCCATGTTGCTCAAAATGTCCAGCCTGATAAATAGCGTCCAAAATAATATTTGAATTAAAATCTTCAACCAAAAACATAAGGAGATCGGTTTGAGCGTCCACTTTCACCCCTAGAAAAGACTTGTAATTATGGATTCCTTCTCCCCGGGCTTTGAGTATTGTCACACCCGTCGCGCCAGCCTTTTTTGCGGATTCTATAACCGCATCTTGATAGTTGTCGTTGACCAGGGCAATGATGACTTTAAAACGCATTCTTTAACCCTCCATCACTCGTTAGAATCTATTTCCTCAACTTGTTTTCGTTTTATCAAATATTGCGAAATCATAGCATACGCCATTGTAGTCATCATAGGGAAAAGGGCTGCAAAAGCTATGAGTCCAAAGCCGTCCAGAATAGGGGAATTACCTGGTATATTGCTGGACAGACCGATTCCTAGAGCGGCAAGCAATGGCACAGTCACCGTAGACGTGGTGACTCCTCCTGAATCAAAAGCCAAGGGCACGATATATTTCGGCGCAAAATACGTTTGAATCAATAGAAAAACATACGCACAGGCAATATAGATATAGAGCGGTGTCCCAGTTATGATGCGGTATACTCCTAATGTGACGCCTATAGCACCCCCCAGTGCTACGGTAATACGAAGCCCCCATTGAGAAATTGCGCCAGTGGAAATTTCATTGGCTTTGAGGGCAACTGCTATCAACGCTGGTTCAGCGAGTGCAGTGGAAAACCCTATCATAAACGCAAAGATATAAGTCCAATAATAAAGAGATGGCGCAGGTTTATGCCCTGCCTCAAACACATCAATTTTTCCATCGGTTAAAAAGTTTGGAGCAGCCAGTTGATCCGCCATTTGTGCGCCGACAGGAAAAACACAACGCTCAAGACCCAGTATAAATATCGACAACCCTATCAGGACCAAAACCAGCCCCATACAAATATCCTTGATATAGGGAATTTCTCTACGAATCACAAAAATTTGAAAAAAACCAAGGACCAGCAAGATCGGTAAAATATCGGTAAAGGTTCCCCAAAGGATCGCAAGAGAAGAATTTAGAAATTCATTATTCATCGGATTTATCTAAGGCCATAAACAGTAATTCCATATATCATTACAAAAAGTATGGGTGCCATACTGGCAAGGGCTATGAGACCAAAGCCATCCATGATGGGATTGCGACCGCGAATATTCGCTGCCAATCCCAGCCCCAAAGCTGTTATCAGAGGAACTGTGATCGTGGAAGTTGTAATGCCACCGGAGTCATAGGCAATACCAATAATTTCCCTGGGAGCAAAAAATGTTACGAGAACTATCAACGCATATCCCACCATAATGAACCAAGTGAGAGGCCAGCCTTTGATAATGCGTATGACCCCAAGAGCAATAGCAATACCAACAGAAAGAGCTACGGTGATTCGAAGGCCGTAAACAAATTTGGAAATGGAATCTTTGGAATTCAGAATGACACCTGCCTCAGCGGCAAGATTTCCTGCTTTCCCGGCAATAACGGTCAGAGCCGGCTCTGCAATTGTGGTTGAAAAGCCAAGTGCGAATCCGAAAAAAATTAACCACCACACATTACCCAGACTGGCAAACTGGTTTGCCATTCGCTCGCCAATGGGGAAAAGAGCTGTCTCAAGCCCCAACAAGAATATAAAAAGCCCGAAAATCACCAATGTAACTCCAATCAGGCTCTCCTCTAAATTTGGAAAGGGTTGGCGTATTACTATAAGCTGAAAGAAAGTGATTACTGCGATAACGGGAAATACATCCTTGAACGCAAAAAATATTCTTTTTACCAGGTAGCTGAGTATACTCACGTTATTAAATTGAGTGGAGTGTGAGTGGGATTGAACTGGAATATAATATAATTCGATTTACATTTCGTCCCATCAAGTAGGTTCGCGATTATAACAAAACCTATTTCAAAGCCCAATGGTAATAAGTCAGATTTGACATTACCTTTCGTTGCCATAAAATAGATTCTTTCAATACAAAAGGATTTGGACATGAGTCTCAATGACCCTGATCAGGATAAACTTAACAAAGAGAATACTCTTAAGCTTTTTTATGCATGCAATGGTAATCTGGATGACATTAATAAAATTCTGGATGCAAAATTAAAAACCATCGGCTCCAGGAAAATTACCATCTTTGAGGATTTTTTGAAGAGTCGACTGGCTTTGAATCCTAGCGTTTTAAAAATGCCGCAAATGGAGATTTCATCCCTGGAAGCTGTTTATCTTTGTCAGTATCCTTCTCTTGACGGACTTGAGGTTTTGGATTTGAGAAAAAATTTCATTGGTGATGAAGGACTGGAAGCGATTTCCCATTCCACACTTTTTAGCAAGCTTAAAGTGCTGGATTTGCGAAATAATGGAATCACTCGCCTGGGCATGAAAGTGTTGGGCGAGTCAAACAGGTTGGGATGCCTGGAAAAAATTGACTTGAGATCTAACAAGCTGGGTAATCGATGGGAGGACAAGCTCAGGGAAACTGGGAATTTCCCGAAATTAATTGATTTGAAAATTGCTTAAAGCAGGATTGACTTTAATACTCAATATCCTCCGGTATTTATAATCAGGTCCTGACGCATGTCAGAAGCGACACTGTCGCCTCACTTAACAGATGCTTTTATCTTCGAGGTTTCAGATAATGAAACTCTGTCATTATATTTCCCGCATTGCAGATAACCCTTTATATTTTAATAAGATATAATTAGTATTTTTTTTGATAATTTTAAACAATATTTAAGTCAACCTTAATAAACTGGTAATTTAAACAAATTTCAGATAATTATGATGTGATTCTTCTAACCAGTCAGATGATTCAGGTGTGATATAAATATCGAGAAAAGAGAATAGTAGATCAGAATAAAGGAATTAGCCTCATGACAAATCAAATTCTTAGTGTAGAAGGAATGACCTGTGATCACTGTGCACAAACCGTAAAAGATGCTGTGAGCGGACTTTCAGGTATCAGCAGGGTAGAGGTGGACCTGGAGAATAAAAGCGTTACAGTGGAGTTTGATGAAGCGCAGACGAAAATTGAATGTATCGCGGATAAAATCACTGAAGTCGGATTCGATATCAAAAACTGAATTGCCGACGTGAAAAATCTCTCAAAGTAACTTGCTTGATTTCACAGGATCAGGAGATGAGTTTTCCTACTGAGATGAAGAGGGTTTTTTCCTGACCATCCCGAAGGATTTTAATAGGGACTTTTTTGCCAACCTGAGTATCGGCCACCATGTGTTGAAAATTTATTGAATTTTTAACTCGCTTACCATCGTACTGGATAATAATATCTCCGCGAAAAATTCCTCCACTCTCCGCTGGAGTATTATCTGCAACCTCATTGACCAAAACACCGCTTTGCAGATGAGGCATTTTAAATGATGCGGCCAGTTCTGGCGTTACCTTTTGTATTCCCACCCCAAGCCAGCCTCGTTCCACATCCCCGCTTTCAATCAATTCCTCAGCGATCCGCAGGGCCATTTCAATAGGTATGGCAAATCCTACCCCCGACCCAATGGCCGCTACTGCAGTGTTGATCCCGATTATGTTTCCATCCAAATCTATTAATGGACCGCCACTATTACCAGGATTGATGGATGCGTCCGTCTGGATAAAGTTTTCATAGGTGGTGATTCCAAGATCTGACCGACCAATCCCGCTGATCACACCCACAGTCACCGTGCCTTGAAGTCCGTATGGATTCCCAATAGTCATCACCCATTGGCCCACCTTGGCCTCTTGAGAAGACCCGAAAGAAGATTGTGGCAGGCTTCTGAAGAAATTGATTTTCAGAACGGCAAGATCCGTTTTAGGGTCGATGCCAACTACTTTGGCAAAGAAATCGCGTTGGTCAGACAAGCGAACCAGAATTTGATCTATACCCTTTATCACATGGTAATTCGTGAGAATATGACCACTGTTATCTACAATCACTCCCGATCCTATGGTTTCGGAAATATATTTTTTTTCGCGAAGCTTTTTGTTGAACCAGGATTTCATGGAAAGGAACCATGACTTTTCTTCCTGGGTCGGCACACCTTCCCACGCATCGCGCTCTATTGCTTCATGCACTTTACTGATATTGACGACCGAGGGTCCGACCGTTTTGG
>CAJWQP010000047.1 GCA_913045445.1 uncultured Nitrospina sp.
TGACCTGACGACCGATCTCGGTGACAATATTTATATTTCGGACAGTTCCAGAAACACTATTTATAAAATTAATACAAAGGAAAGTTTAATGCCATCGCTTGTGATCAAAGATCCGGCGTTAGACACACCGAACGGACTGGTCTACGACGCCAGACATAAACGGCTGGTGGTCGCCTGCGGGGAGTCAGGGAAAATTCTCGCGGTGGACCTGCGCAACAAAAATTTTTATCCGCTGATAAGTAAAAAGTTTAAGGAACTGGATGGAATCGACTTCGACCATAAAGGCAACCTGCTGGTAGCCGATCATAAAGCGGGGACAGTTTACCGGGTTCGAGGCTATTCCAAGATAAAAGTCCTGAGAGAAAATATGATCACCCCGGCGAACACCTCATTTGATCCGCGCAACAAACAGGTTCTCATCCCCACTCTCAAGGGGAATATCATCTTCACACTGCCGCTAAACTAGTGGTTAGAGATTTTTGAAAACCGCATCCAGACTGGCCCGGGCATCACCGAACAGCATGCGGGTATTATCTTCGAAGAATAATGGGTTTTGTACGCCTGCGTAACCCGTCGCCATTCCCCGTTTCAAAACGATAGTGGTGGTCCCTTTCCAGCACTCAAGGACCGGCATTCCAGCAATCGGACTATCCGGGTCTGTCAGTGCGGAAGGATTAACAATATCGTTCGCACCAATGACAACGGAAACATCTATATTTGGAAAGTCGTCATTGATTTCTTCCATTTCGTAAACGATATCGTACGGCACTCTGGCTTCCGCCAGTAAAACATTCATATGCCCCGGCATTCGTCCGGCAACAGGGTGAATGCCAAACCGCACATTCACTTTTTTAGCTTTCAGTGCTTTTGTAATCTCGCACACTATATGCTGAGCCTGTGCGACCGCCATACCGTATCCCGGAATGATCATGACTTCCTTGGCTTCGGCCAGCAAACTCGCAACTTCGGGTGCCTCAAGGGCCACGACTTCACCCTGATCAACATCCGCACCGGCAGAGGAACCGCCCGTTGTGGTGCCAAACCCACCGGCGATCACCGAAATAAATTTTCTATTCATAGCACGACACATGATATAGCTCAGGATGGCACCACTGCTACCAACCAATGCTCCCGTCACTATGAGCAGATCGTTGTTGAGCATGAATCCAGTCGCTGACGCGGCCCAACCGGAATAACTGTTGAGCATGGAAACTACCACCGGCATATCAGCACCGCCGATCGCCATGACCATATGAATTCCAAACAGCAACGCGATCCCTGTCATGATCAACAAGGGCATGAATCCACCACCTGCCGCCGACTGATCGACAAACATCATACAAAGGTAGATCGAGCCGAGCAATAATCCCAGATTAATAAAATGTCGTCCTGGTATCATTAGCGGGTTCCCGCTCATCTTGCCGCTGAGTTTGCCAAACGCGATGACGGAACCGGAAAACGTAATCGCGCCAATGAGAATTCCCAGATAAGTTTCAATATCGTGGATCGTCAACTCAACGCCAGCATAATGCTCCAGACGTCCAGGGTCCATGAAGTTGGCAAAACCAACGAGGACTGCCGCCATACCCACAAGACTGTGCAGGATAGCGACCAACTCTGGCATTTCCGTCATTTGCACACGCTTTGCCAGAACGACTCCGATAGCTCCACCTATCACCAGTCCGCCGATAAGAATTCCCATATTGGCAGTAACACTTGCCATCGTCACTATCAGGGCAATAGCCATTCCGGCCATGCCATACATAACCCCACGACGGGATGTTTCCTGATTGCTCAAGCCACCCAGGGCTAAAATAAAAAGAACAGTGGCCCCTATATAAGAGGCGGTTACGATACCTTCACTCATCTCATCGCCTCCTATCTGCGAAACATTTCAAGCATACGGCGCGTTACCGCGAATCCGCCTGCTATATTAATCGCTGTGATCGTCACAGCAAATGCGGCCACCCACATAAGCAGTCTATCTCCCGAACTTATCTGCAAAATGGCGCCAATAATAATGATACTGCTGATCGCGTTGGTCACACTCATCAATGGAGTATGCAAAGCCGCTGTTACGTTCCATATCACCATGTAACCGACAAAACAGGCCAGCACAAATACCGTGAAGTGCGCCATGAATGACGCGGGCGCAACAGAACCCAGACCCAACAGACCAAGTCCCGCAACACAAAACGTAATGATCGGCCCCAATGCTGACGGTGTTTCCTCAACCTTCTCCACCGGTTTCTCTACGGGTTTTTCCGCCGGTTTAGGAGGTGCCGCTGATAACTTGGGTGCAGGTGGCGGCCAGGTGATCTCTCCCTCTTTTACAACGGTTGCGCCGCGCACCACTTCGTCATCAAAATCAACAACGAGGTTGCCATCCTTCGCCTTACACATATCTGTCATGAGGTGACGCAGGTTAGTTCCATATAGCTGACTGGACTGAGCCGCGAGACGACTTGGCAAATCTGTATAACCAATAATGGAAACACCATGAACTTTTTTAACAATACCGGCCTCGGACAACTTACAGTTGCCGCCTTGTTCCGCCGCAAGATCAACGATCACGCTACCGTCTTTCATAGCTTCAACCATATAATCTTTGATCAGTTCCGGCGCGGGCTTGCCTGGAATCAAGGCGGTGGTAATGATGATGTCCACCTCTTTTGCTTGTTCCATAAAGAGTGCCATTTCCGCTTCGATAAATTCCTTACTCATGACCTTCGCGTAACCACCGGTCCCCGAACCTTCTTCTTCGAAATCGACTTCCAAAAATTCCGCGTCCATACTCTCGACCTGCTCTTTAACTTCCGGGCGAGTATCGAAAGCACGCACGATGGCTCCCATACTTTTCGCGGCGCCTATTGCGGCAAGACCGGCGACCCCTGCGCCGATGACCAGCACCTTGGCCGGGGGAACTTTTCCGGCGGCTGTGATCTGACCAGTGAAGAACCGTCCAAAGTGCTGTGCCGCTTCTACTATCGCGCGATATCCGGCGATGTTCGCCATTGAACTGAGCGCGTCCATTTTCTGGGCACGGGAAATACGTGGCACACTGTCCATCGCAAGGGCAGTGACTTTTTTCTCAGCTAATTTCTTGAGTAATTCTGGATTCTGCGCTGGCCAAAGGAAAGTAATAAGGACCTGCTTCTCATGAAGCAAATCCACTTCCTCAACATTAAGTGCAGAATTAAATTCCGGTGCCCGGACCTTAAAAATAATATCGCTCATGTCCCAAAGCGACTTCGTGCCTTCCACGACCGTTGCTCCCGCGTCGTTGTAGGCGGAATCTGAGAAATGGGCTTCAGCACCGGCACCAGATTCAACTGCGACTTCAAAACCCAGTTTGATAAGTTGCTTTACGACATCGGGTGTTGTTGCCACCCTCTTTTCGCCATCATGAATTTCTTTGGGGATACCTATCTTCATAGCTACACGCTTTCCCGAAGGTTAGTTCCTAAATTAATAAAGGCCAATAATAAACAAACCATATCGAATATCAACGAAAAACATCGAATCTGGTCAAAATACTATGCAAAAAACGTAAATTAAGAGGAAATCAATTGATATATTTGATGTTCGGGACTAAGGAGAAGGATATTTGATCCTGACAGGGACTAGCAGTCCATATCATCGAATACGCCACTGGCGAGGCTTTTACGGGCCGTGCGTGCTTCCTGTTCGGCGCGGGAAATTCCTTCATCATAATCATTGTAATCGACGAATTTCACCAACGCTTCCATTTCAGGATGTCGTTGCAGGTATAGTTTGGTCATCATCTGGGCCGTGCGCCGGTATTTGGGGTGCCCTGCTTTTTGCGAACGCAACTCTACGAGGTGTCCCAACTCACGCGCGTTCATCCCCATGTTCCATCGGATGAAATGGTTGAACAGGGTCGCGTATTGAGCTTCGCGGATGAATCCGGCCTGAATCAATTCACCATGAAGCGACTCGGCACGTTCAAAGCATTCCTGCACCACCTCGCCTTTGCCAATTTCACCAATTTCTTCGGGAACCGAGTAGCCAAGGGAAACATTCATATCCTGTCTCTGCTGGGTAAGCATGCGATGCCGTTGCAGATCCCGGTACTCGGCGAATCCAGTAATCACATCGAAATTGATCGGGTAACCGTACTCAAACGCGCGTGGCGGACGATCCCTTTTACTTTCCCGCTCACCCATGGCAGTGGATAAAATTTCGCTCCGCTTTTCTTCCGACAGAGCACGAACAATCTTCCGGATCTGTGTGGTGGAGTGTTGCACATGAGGAAAAATAATATTCGCCAGAAGGTTGATCGCGTAATCCTCGACCCGGTCCTCGATCAGCTCAACTTCAGGAACCGTTTCAATGGGAACATCTTTGAACAAAGCGGTAGATAGTTCGCGTAACTTTTTCTGGTTCCCCGCGAGATAATCATTTTTTCCCGCCCGTTTGATGAATGTGGGAATCTGCGTTTCCAGCGCCTTGCGGATGTTTTCCGCGAGCAACCACCCTTCGTCAAGTTCCTGTGATAACAGTTTGGTGATAAGACTGCTATAGAACCTGCCGTTGCCCACGAGGCCCATATTGGCTTTGGTCGATGCGGGAAGGATACAGCGAATGACATCACAGGCCGCGCTTCGCATGGTGAAGCTGTACGCAAGACGATGCGCCCTTTGTTCACTGTCGTTCGCAAGCTCATTGGCTCCGGCTTTGATAACCTGACCCTCGCGTTCCACTTCGATCTGAAACTTTTCTGCGGGAAGTTTTTTGCGAAAAAATTCCTGCATCGGCTCTACCAGTCCCGCATAGGTTTCAAATAAAAAGTCCATCGTCTGAACATATCGCTCGGCCGACCCCGACTTCATGATGGACTCGGGCCGAACATATCTCCATTGTCCGTTGCGTTTCACATCATATAAAACGTAACGGGTGGACTCCTCAATCGGCGAGCCGCCGATCCGGCAGTCCTCAATAATTTTTGTCATCAGATTGGAAATATTTTCAATACAGAGAGGAGCCACTGCAAGTTCCGCCACGGAGTCGTCACCAAACTTGTTGACCACCCGGTCGATCAATTCTGTCCCTTTGACCTCGTTCGGGGTTCCATCCGGATTCAAAAATTCGCGCACGACCGTTTCTTTAATTCCTGTTGGCGCACGGCTGTACCTCGCGAGGGCCGCGCCAACCACTTCCGGATTAAGGTTGCTGATGACGAACACATCAGCATCCACATCAGAAACGTAGGATGAGAGGTTTTCTTTTTCCTGCTCGGTGAGATCGTCAGTTCTTTTTGGTTTCATCGTTGTCATCTCTGGCACAGCGAAATCCTGTATCGTTGTACCGCACTTCAGGTTTGCTCCATCGCCGATGGGCACTGCGCAGGGTATCCGGGTAATTGACCCAGGAACCGCCCCGCACTATTTTGAACTCTCCTTCTGCCGGACCTCTGGGGTTTTTCTTGCGACGATAGTTGTAATACTTCAAATCGTACCAGTCGTCCACCCATTCCCAGACGTTTCCCGCCATATCAAAAACGCCGTACAGGGAAGCTCCATTGGCATAACTTCCCACATCGGTCATAGTGAAAACGCCTCGCCACTTTCTCCCATAGCTGGCTCTTTGTTTAGGTGACCCGCTCCCCCAGGGATACATACTGCCACTGGGACCCCGCGCCGCCTTTTCCCATTCCGCTTCCGAAGGAAGCCGTTTGCCCCGCCACTTGCAATAGGCATCGGCATCGCTCCAACTCACCTGTGTTACCGGCTGACGTTTGACTCTGGGCGGAAACGAATTACCCTCCCATAAATTACCGTCCCGGCATTTATCCGATTCACAGGTTTCGTCCAGAGCCGGTCGGTGTCCCGTTGCCAAAACAAACTCCAGGTACTTTTCATTGGTCACTTCATACACATCAATCCAGTAGCTATCAAGAAAAACCAGCTTGTCGGGGTACTCGTCATTGAACCACCATAGCTCGCAGGATTTGTCATACTTCCGGCACATTTCCGTATGCTTTTTATTTTCTAAAAAAGTGGACCCGCTCTTGAAGGTTCCGGCAGGAACACGAGCCATAAAGGAGACATCTGACTTTGGTGAAGACAATTCGACCAACTTTTTATCCTGTTTGCGTACCGACTCTTCTTCCCCATGCTCTTCACCAGCGTGCATCGCAAACACTACAGAGATTACCGGAAAAAAACAAGCCCAACAAAATAAGCAGATCACTAAGCGGAATGACAGGCGACCAGGCATGGATTAGGATCAAGAAGTTAACGGAAGGTAAAAAATGGGTAGAACCTCACCCATCGGTTTCAATTGTATTTTCCCGAAACCGGGTCATCTCCTTGCCATGAATATAGAGAAGTGACAGTCCAAGAATCATATTGACAGAATAAATATTGACGAAGGTCGAATGAAAACGATCGAAACGGACCTGAAGTTGCTGGTTCGCCGGATTGGCCTTTTTCAACTTGTCCACTTCGTGCATTTCTGGTCGCAGAAAACTCCCCATATAAATCGCCAACGCGATCATAATACCAAGGATCACTTCTCTTGCATATCGACGTTTTGTGACAACAGGAGAATCAAATTCCAGTTTGCTGAATTTTCGCACCAGCAACTTGACAATTTCCGCCGCGACCATGAGTCCGATACAGGTGTAGATAACTTGCACATTGAACGCATCCATAGTCACATTCATTATCTTGCTGGCCACCAGCGGCTGATCCTCGAGTTGGACACGCACTATGATTTCGACCAGGATTCCGAGCAAAAACATCCCCCCCAGCCATAAAGTCAGCCCAAAGAGGTAGAACATATTGAATGTGTGTACAAGACGTTTCATTAAGTAGTTTTCTCGTGGTCGTATACCCGGCACAAGGTATAAATCTAATAAAACGGAAAGACGAGATTCTTTACCGCTTAGCGCGGCACAGGCACTACGTTCAGAATGACAGGAAAAAGATAGTTTGTCATTCTGAGGAGCGTGAGTGACGAAGAATCTGGGGTTATGCCCAGCACCGCCTAGCGCCCGCCGGATACTTGCTTTCGAATCAGTTTTTCAAAACTTTTTTCCAGGCCTTCCCTCTCCCGCGTCAGCGCCCTGACGATCTCCGGTCGGTCGCCGCCATACCAGCTTTTGACTGCGTCCATCCCCTTGCTCCGGTTGACCGTATTGAGAATCGAAAGATAGATCACTCCATAAATGAATGCAAGCGTATACAAGGCGAGTGGGATAAAAGACTTGAGACGTTTCTGCTCTGCCTCCTCCTTACTAGCCCACCAAAGAGACAGCCGTCTCCACCAAGATGGTTTTTTCTGATCATTATTTGCTCCATCACTCATACACAGAAACCAAAAACCCTTTAAACCAAAGGGGTTAAAAGACAACACATACTATTATGGTGCAAAATCATGATAGCAAAATCCAACGAGGGAAACAAGCGAGCCCAATACAGGTCAACGCTCTATTTCATAAAATCTGTAGATTTTTACGATTATGTTATAGTTCCTTTTTTAGTCTACATTCTGGAGATTATGTTTTGATCGAGATTCGACCTGCGGGAAAAATTATTGCTACCGTGGACTGTCCGGGCTCTAAAAGCTACACCAACCGGGCACTGTTGATCGCCGCACTCGCGGAGGGGGTTTCGACTCTACGTAACCCGCTTTTCAGCGATGACACAAAATACATGAGTCTGGCCCTCGAACAGTTTGGGGTCCCGGTGAAACAGGAGGATCGCGCTTTCGTCGTTTCGGGAACGGGCGGACAATTGAAGACTCCACACAGCGAAATCTCTATCGGTCTCGCTGGAACCACGATGCGTTTCCTCACCACATTCGCGGCTCTGGCTCCGGGTGTGACCCAACTCACGGGTGAAAGGCGAATGCTGGAGCGGCCCATCTCGGACCTGACCGATGCGCTCAATCAAATGGGTGCCAATATCCGCTCGATAAAAGACAACGGCTGTCCTCCGCTGGAAATTCCGGGAGGCGGCATTCCAGGAGGCGAGATCGACCTCGCCGGGGACAAAAGCAGTCAGTATCTGACCTCCATCCTTCTTTCAGCGCCGTATTTCAAGAACGACACAACCATTAATATCATCGGCGATCTGACTTCCAAGTCCTATGCCGACATCACTCTGGACATCATGCGGGCCTTCGGAGTCACTGTTGAAAATGAGAGCTACACCCGGTTCCGTATTTCGGCAGGCCAAGCTTACCGCGCTGGCAATTACACTGTTGAAGCGGACTGGTCCAGCGCCTCCTATTTTCTCGCCTCAGCGGCTATCACAGGGGGCGAAGTGACCCTCAACGGACTCAACCCTGACAGTGTGCAGGGAGATGCCGGATTCCTCAACGTTCTGGAGCAGATGGGTTGCGAAATCGAGCGGTCCCCTGAAAAAATTTTCATAAAAGGAAATCCTTTGAGGGGAATTGACATCAATATGAACAGCATGCCCGATGTGGTCCAGACTCTTGCGGTGATGGCATTGTTCGCCAAGGGCGAAACCTCCATCTCAGGAATCGCTAATCTGCGGATTAAAGAAACGGACCGAATTGGAGCGCTTAAACAGGAGCTCTCCCGGTTGGGAGCCCATGTTGAGGCAGGCGATGACTTTTTAAAAATTCACCCCGGAACTTATGGTCCGGCTGACATTGAAACTTACGATGACCACCGTATGGCAATGAGCCTTGCGCTGGCAGGACTCAAGATTCCGGGAGTGCGCATTAAAAATCCGAGCTGTGTCGAAAAATCGTTTCCCGATTTCTTTGACCGGTTCAAAGCAATGTATGAATAAACACATTATACCAACCCACTGATCCACGAAAAAATACTCACCTGCACCAACAAACGCATAGCCCGGTCGAATTATATGAACAAACACCTCTACACTAACCCACTGATTCACGAAAAAAGTCCTTACCTTCTGCAACACGCACACAATCCGGTCGACTGGAATCCCTGGGGCGAAGAGCCTTTCAAAATAGCCAGGGAAAAGAACCTTCCCCTGCTGGTGAGCATTGGCTACGCGACCTGTCACTGGTGCCATGTCATGGAACGGGAATCGTTTGAAGACCCCGAGCTGGCAAAACTTCTCAACGAACATTTTGTCTGCATCAAAATAGATCGCGAAGAACGACCGGATATCGACAGTATCTATATGCAAGCCGTACAAGCGATGGGACAACAGGGCGGCTGGCCACTCAATGTATTCGTCACGCCAGAGGGAATGCCATTTTACTCTGGCACCTATTTTCCTCATGAACGCCGATTCAATTTGCCTTCGTTCGGCGATGTGTTGATCTTTCTCGCCAAAACCTGGCACGATGAGCCGGAAAAAATAAAAAAACAAAGCGAATCTCTGGCAACGGCTATCCGCCAAAGCTCGCAACGCGAAACAACAACGGGAACTCTTGATACTCTCGATTTCGATGGCGAAGATAAGGCCAGCCAACTTTATGAAGGCCATTACGACAGACTGAACCACGGGTTCGGGTTCCATCAGCAAAACAAGTTTCCTCCTTCAATGGGCCTTTCGATGCTACTGCGCCACCATCACCGCACAGGAAATGCTTCAAGCCTGATGATGACAGAAAATACCCTGCGGGCGATGAAATGGGGCGGCATCTACGATCAGATAGGCGGCGGACTCTCCCGTTACAGCACCGACCACAGATGGCTGGTACCGCATTTTGAAAAGATGCTTTACGACAACTCCCTCTTCATCACAGCGCTCATCGAGACATTCCAGGTCACAGGCAATCAGGAATTCGCAGACTACGCCAACGATGTCCTTCACTACATCGACCGTGATATGACTTCGGATGAAGGCGGATTTTTCAGTGCCGAAGACGCCGACAGCGAAGGTGTGGAAGGCAAGTTCTACGTCTGGACCGATGAAGAGGTGGAATCGATTCTGGGCCGACAAACTGCGTCAGTCGCTGTTCCATTTTTTGATGTCAGCAAGGAAGGAAACTTTGAAGGCAAAAACATTCTCAATCAGACGCGCACCCCGGAAGACTTGGCAAAAGAACTGGGACTCAGCCCGGAAGCCGTCACCGCCGAACTGAGTACCGCCCGCGAAAAACTTCTCGCCGAGCGGAGCAAGCGCATCCGCCCTCTGCTGGATGACAAAATACTCACATCGTGGAATGGACTGATGATCTCTGCCATGGCCAAAGTGGGCCGGGTGCTGAACGATACGAACAGAATCGCCAAAGCGGAAAAAGCCCTGCGGTTTATTCTATCCAATCTAGAAACAAGCGAAGGAAAACTCCTGCGGCGTTTCCGGGATGGAGAAGCGCGTTACGATGGTTATCTTTTCGATTACTCATCCATCGCTGTAGCCTGTCTGGAACTTTACGAAGCGACCTACGACACAAAATATATACTTAAGGCACGCGACTTGATGCAAACAGTGGAAGAAAAGTTCTCCTCCGGGGGTGCGTATTACGAAACCGCCAGCGATGGAGAAAAACTGATCGTCCGGCAAATCTCAGGATACGATGGTGTCGAACCTTCGGGAAACAGCAACGCGGCTCTCGCGTTTCTCAAACTGGGCGCTTATCTGGCTGACGCGGATTCCATAGCCCGCGCGGAAAAGATTTTCCTCGCTTTCCATGAAGATCTCACAGAATACGGAATGAACTCCTCGTTCATGATGCAGGCGCTTCACCTGTACCTGGGCGGACTCAAAGAGGTCGCTATCATCGGCCTGCGAAATCACCCCTCTACCGAGGAGATGCTGAAAACTATCCGTAGCGGATTTTTCCCCAATGCCGTTTTTGCTTTCGCTTACGAAGACGAAGCGGCGCAAAAGAGTATCGACCTGCCTCTGCTGGCTGGCCGCCAGATAAAAAACGGAAAAACCACTGCCTGGGTCTGCAAATTGGGAACCTGCCTCTCCCCGGTCACTTCACCGGAAGAGCTGACCAGCCTTCTCAATTACGAAGAAAACTGAAACAAACTGTGATAGAATTCCCATCTTCTTAATCACTGCAAATTAGAATTTTTTCCTATGCGAAAAGAACTGATAGACCAAATGATTGATTCCGCCCTTGAGGGGAAAGGAATCTCACGCGAGCAGGCGCTGGACCTGGAATCCTTTTCCCATCAGGAACTGGACCTTCTGTTCGAGGGGACCAACCGCTTGCGTGACCGATTCAAAGGAAATGACATCAAAATATGTTCCATCGTCAATGCGAAGGCAGGACGGTGTGAGGAGGATTGCAGTTTCTGCGCTCAGTCCAGCCAGTTTAAGACGGACAGCCCTGAATACGCTCTTCTGGATGTGGAACAAATTGTCACCGCGGCGAAGGAAGCGGAGGCATTCGGATCCAATGAGTTCTCCATCGTCACCTCTGGAACCTCGCTTGACGACCGCGAAGAACTGGACCGGGTGATCACGGCGATCAAACGTATTAAACAAGAGACTGCTCTGGAGGTCTGCTGTTCACTGGGTTTGATGAGTCGCGAAAATATGAAGGAGCTGAAAGAAGCCGGACTCGACCGTTGCCACCACAATCTGGAAACTGCCGCGAGCCATTTCGAAAAAATTGTCACCACTCACAGTTATGAAGACGAAATGCAGGCGGTGAACAACGCGAAGGAAGTAGGACTGGAGGTTTGTGTCGGTGGCGTTTTCGGAATGGGAGAATCTTTTGCCCAGCGGGTGGAACTGGCTATGGATATCCGCGATTTGGAAACTCAATCTTTTCCGATCAACTTCCTGAAACCGCTTGAGGGAACCGGACTGGAAAAGATGGCCCTGATGGAACGTTATGAAGCGCTCCGAAGTATCGCCATGCTCCGCCTGGTCCTGCCCACTATCGACCTGTTTGTCTGCGGTGGACGTGAAGAGGTGTTCACCGATAATCAGGAAGAACTGTTTGCCGCCGGTGCCAATGGCATTCTGGGAGGGAACTACCTCACCACCAAAGGGCAGAATCCGAAAAGAGATATCGAAATGATCGAAAACCTCGGCCTGAATCCTGTTTATCAATCCGCCTGACCCGATAAATCAATTCTCCCCCTCAAGTTTCATGATTTAGTTTCGCTCTTAAAGGGTATAGCTATGAGTCTATCCTTTTCACTGCGGTTGAGGACAGACCCACGCTTTTCTCCTCCTTATGGGCGGTCCTTTGGGACTGCCCATATTTTTTTGCCCTCACAGGGGGGAGAACTTTGCGCAGAGACACCCTGACTGAAAAGTAACTGGGTTTTGGATTGAAGGTTTATGCGGGAGGGGTCCTGCTATTTCTTCCGAGCGTAGCCCTGCCAACAGGGTCTTCAGCAATGACCTTGCTGATTCCGGTTTTTGATAAAAGATGTATGTTGGAGAATATCCGGATATTTCCCACGGGCGTCGCCCGTCAGCCGCAGTCTTCGTCGATGACCTTTTTGATCTCGGCTTTGGATTTGACCCCCACCAGTTGCTGGACCACTTGACCGCCCTTGAAAAACAGCAGTGTGGGGATACCGCGGATACCGTATTTAGTGGCCGTTTCTGGATTATCGTCGACATTGAGCTTACCGACTTTCACGGTATCCTCATATTCTCCGGCGATTTCCTCTACGGTAGGAGCGAGCATCTTGCAGGGTTGACACCATTCGGCCCAAAAATCCAGAATGACCAGCTTATCGGATTGAAGAACGGTGGAATCAAATTCTGCGTCGGTCACAGTAACAACTTTCCCTGAGGACATGCTAAACTCCTTTTAAATGTGATATTTGTTTTTGGGTGATTGGATTGCCTGCCCCTGAACTGCCGGGCAAATGCAGAACTAAAATCACTGCCGCTTAACCGTGGAGGTCGATTCCCTTTGAAAAATCGCACTAAAATTAAAGCAGTGAATTGATCAAAAGTATACTATCATAGTGCCCCATGGTCGGCAACGGTTTTCACCCCAGCCCGGACAATCTAATATTTACCCGCATTTAGCGGCCTGTTTTGAGGACTACGCATGTCAGAAAAAATAAGTTTTTTTGCTTACAACGAACTAATGAACGAAGCCTATTTCAAAGAAGTTGGGCTTGAATGCCTTGAAAAAGTTACTGTTACCCTATCTGCTCAGAGAATAGCTTTCAATAGAATCCCGCCTGAGGGAACAGGTGTTGAAGGACAGGGGCTGCCAAATATAGAACCCACTCCCAACAATGCCGGAATGATGGAAGGGGTTCTGTACGAGATGAGGGATACCTTCCTGCCCAAGCTGGATGAATTCCACGGATACCCGAAAGAATGCACTCGCAAGTTGATGGATCTGAACCGCCATGATTTTACGGTCGTCAAGGGAATCGTCTATTTTGCTCAACCGGAAAAAATAGGTAAAAACCTCAAACCCACTAAGGCGGTGATGAAACTGTATAAGAAAGCGAAAAAAGAAATGAGCATGCTCTATTTTTCCCGACTCATGAACTCTCGAACCTGTGACTGACAGCTATCCATGACCCCGACTATAGCTTTCGTAAGAAGTCCGGGGTCCACTTTCAACCACGCTATTTCCTCGCATCCGGAAAAACACACCATCGATGTAGAACTCGTTTGCTCACAACACGAGCAGTACGTATCGGCCTTGAGAGAATCCGGAATTGAAGTCATCAAATTCCCTCCTCTGGAAAACTGCCCCGATGCCACCTTCGTTGAAGACACCACGGTTGTTTTCGATCATGTGGCGGTGGCCTGTCCCAATAAAGAAAAGTCCCGGCAGGAAGAAGGCACCAGCATTCATGCGGAAATCAAAAAATACCGGCCATTGAAAACACTTCCGCAGTCCATCACCCTGGATGGAGGAGACGTTTTAAATACGGAAGAGAAACTGTTCGTGGGAATATCCAGCCGGACGAATCGACAAGCCGTTGACGCGCTGGCTGAATTCGCAAAAAAACCCGTTGTTCCCGTTGAAGTCCACAGCGCACTCCATTTAAAAACTGCGGCCACTTATCTGGGAAACAATCTCCTGGTGCTTGACTCGTCTTCGATAGACACAACCGCTCTGACTGGATTCAAGTGGATTGATACTGGGGAAGCCGACCGCTATGCCGCCAATTGCATAAGCATAGACAACACGGTTTTAGTGGCAAGGGGATTCCAAAAGGTGGCGGATAAAATTCGTGCGGAAGGATTTAACACGGTGGAACTGGATATGAGCGAGTTTGAAAAAGCCGACGGCGCACTCACCTGCCTGAGCATCATTTTCAAAAAATCTGCTGAAGCGCTGGACTCGTCCAGTACGGGCACTGGTGACAAGCACTAGCACAGGCTAAAAATTTTCTGCTTCTTCCCTTAGATTTTCTTCATTCACATCGGCAGGAGGATTGTTCTGCATCATCCACGAATCGCGGACGTATTTCTCAGTCTCACCCGTGTCAAATTCTTTCAGGATTTTCTGGTTGTCTTTCAGGAACTTCCGGAAAATCATTTTGGGTCTTTTTTTTCGTTCTGTCATTTAGTTAAAGCCTCTTGCCTTGCCCGCACACCCGATCAATGGCGCGGGATTATTTGTAATCGAAGATCATAAGAATTATGAATCCAACCGTTGTTAAAGCTGACATCCAGATCATGAATTTGAACATAAAGTTTTCCTTTTATCAATAGGGCCTGTGTCCTGGTGTCCAGTTTATGCATAAATCGAGATTCTTCGTCGCCGGAGCCTGTCCTGAGCGCCGTCAAAGGTACCACATTGGGAAGCCGAAGGATTCCTCAGGAATGACAAGCTGGACTTTTCTTGTCATTCTGAACGCAGTGCCTGCGCCGCGACAGACGGTGAAGAATCTGGTTTTTTATTGTATTTTAATTTCATGATCAGGATCGCCCCCGCCAGAAAAAGAGTGATCGTATTCCAGACGATGAGTGGCTCCGCGTTCATTATAACCCCGTAGACTATCCAGCAAATTATTCCTGACCACCAGAGCAATAACATGACCAGCGAAAAGTCGTCAGCCGATTTTGTTTTCCACGTCTTGATCACCTGAGGCACCAGCGCGACTGTGGTTAAAAAACCAGCGCCGTACCCTAAAAGTGCCACTGCACTCATGAACAACTCCTTTCATAATATTTTTATTCAAACCACAACGAATGACTACTCTACTTTAGTTTCTGTCCGATTTCCGCATTTACTTTTGCCCCGGCAAGCGAACGGGCCAGCTCCAGGTTTTTTCGCGCCCCGGTATTGTTCGGGTCAATAGTTATAGCTCTTTCGAAATGCCCTATGGACTCTTCAAACCGGCCCTGTTGTGCCAAGACGCTTCCCAGATTGTTGTGGGCTTTGGCGAATCCGGGATACTGGGTTATCGCCTGCTTATAATGTTCGACGGATTCTAAAAATTCTCCCTGTCCGGCCAAAAGAATAGCGAGGTTATTATGCACGCGAAATAAATCAGGATTGATCTGCAAAACCTTCCTGTATGTTTCGATGGCTTCCTGCCTCCTGCCTGGCGAAACCCATTTGTTTGAAAGAGTTTTCTAAATTTTAGCTGATACTGAATAACGGTCGATATTGCCGGGATGAGGAAACCTTTGCCGAGTTTAAGATACACAACCCTAAAGGGCTGCCCTACGAAACTCACTCGATGGCTATAGGGCAAGGCTTCAGCCTTGCGAAACGAAGGTTATCTATTCCGGCAGATCCTGCTTGAGGGCTTTACCGTAGCCGACCAACTCGACATATCCCTCTCCTTTGATCGGCTGACCGTTGACGGTCCCTTCGGCGGTGACGCTTCCCTCCCAGTACGATGCCGAGATGGACCGCAGGTTATGAAGTTCCTGATCGGGCAGGTCGGGCGAGAGCATCAGTTGAATGCCGTAGCCGGGTAGTTCCAGCTTCCATCCGGCGGGATAGGTGAT
>CAJWQP010000048.1 GCA_913045445.1 uncultured Nitrospina sp.
CTAATGTTAGCACACTAATTTCAATTTTCTAAGCAATACGCCGATAAATAAATAGTTAAAGTATTTATGGTGGGTGTCATCGTTCGAACAGTTGTGGGATGAACAGACTCAGGATGGGAAGATAGGTTATAAAAATCAGACCTATCAGGCGCAGGCCTAAAAATGGGAGGACTGCACGGTATAAGGTCACTACGGGTTCCGAAAACCGGGAGCTGGAGATAAACAGGTTTATTCCGACCGGTGGTGTTGAATAGCCTATTTCCAGGTTGGTAAGAAAAATAATTCCCAGATGAACCATATCCACACCATAACTCTTGGCGATGGGTACGACCAGTGGAACCACCACAATGATCGCCGAGAAGATGTCCATCATACATCCCACAGCCAGTAAAAATATGTTAAGCAGGATCAAAAAGGTAATCTTGTTATCTATATGTTGCTTCATGACATCCAGAATTTGCATGGGCACCTGTTCGTCTATGAGATAACTGGTGAATCCCATTGCAGTGCCAAGAATAATAAGAATTGTACCGACAAGCACCATACTTTCCCGCATCAGGCAGGGTATATCTTTGATAGGGTGAAGATCTTTGTTGACGAAGATTGCAACCACGGAAACATAGACCACCGTTACTGCCGCCGCTTCGGTGACGGTAAATATGCCACTATAAATTCCAATGAGTATGATGAAGGGTAGAGGGATTTCCCATCCAGCCTCGCGAATTGCTGATAGAGCATCTTTCCCATCAAATGAATGTAAATTGATTTTGAAGGTTCGACTTTGGCTGATGCTGTACAGGGCGAGCAGGAAAATCATCAACAGTCCGGGAATAATACCCGCCAGGAAGAGGCGGTCTATACTCACCTGCGCTATGAGGGCGTATAGTATCAGCGGCAGGGAAGGAGGAAAGAGAAGGCCAAGGCTTCCAGAAGATGTCATGAGTCCTAGAGAGAAATCCTTGGAGTACATTTCCTTGAGCATGAGAGGATAAAGGAGTCCGCCGAGAGCTATGATGGTAACGCCGGAGGCTCCTGTGAAAGCGGTAAAAAAGGCGCAGGCAACAAGAACGACGAGAGGTACTCCTCCGGGAATGCCCCCAAGAATAGCTTGTGACAGGCGGGCTAATCGCTCTGGAGTTTTTCCGTTGGCCAGAATGAATCCGGCGAAGGTGAACAGGGGAATGGCAATCAATGTGGGTGATCCAGCTATTCTATACAATTCGATAAAAATAGCGGCGGAATCAATTTCTGCAGCGTGAAATGATATAAGGCCCGCTAACCCAATAACCGCAAATAGAGGAGTACCAAGGAATGCCAGCAGGACGATCACTCCTACGATTAACAAGGTCATCGAGATTCTCTCCTGAAAGGGAGCAAATCTTCGAGAGCGCTCAAGATAAAGCGTAGCGTGATAAGTATAAAGCTATATGGGAGGACGATCTGAAAAATCCACACCGGAAGATTGAGAAAAAGAACAGATTCCGCCTCCCGCTCATATGCAACAAAGCTCCACGCCGCCTGGGCTAGAAATATGCATATTACAGCCGCACAAAACTTGGTGAATATTCCGATAGATCGCCGCCATGTGGCGGGCAAGATATTTGGCAGAAAATCGATGGCTATGTGGCGCCGTTCCCGCGTTGCAAGCGAGGCACCTGTAAATCCGACCCAAAGAACCATTTGGCGTAAAAAAATATCGCCCCAAAGAATACTTTCGTTAAAAAAATTACGAAGGATTACCTGTCCGAAGGACAGGAATATCATTAACGAAAGGATCAGCGTGATAAACCCTGATTCCAGTTTTGCCAGATAATCGTCAATTTGTCTAAGAAATCGCACTTTATAAAAAGGGGGGGATATGGTTGATCCATGGCGAAAAATACAATCCGATAATAAATAGCATAATAATGCCATTCCTTGACAGGTACAATATATAATGGAAATTCGCGCTGGGATGAGGTGAGTCAGGTGATATGCCTGTTAAGCGAAACATCATGAATTAGGGTGCTATCCATGAATAATTTCAAATTTTGGTTGGTTGCGATTGTAGTTGTAGGAGTTTTAAACGGGTGGATGGTGAGATGGGTCTCCGCTAATGGATTGCCTGAATCGGGGATGGCGTTATTCCCAGCCGGAGAGTTCCTGATGGGGAGTGATGAGGGGGTAGGCAGGCCAGATGAGCGTCCTCGTCATAAAGTCTATCTGGATGCATTTTATTTGGACCGTTTTGAGGCCACCGGCAAAGATTTTGAGGAATATTTAGCGGCCAACCCTAAACAACACCCAACAATAACCGGATGGTGGGGTCGTGAAGTCAGGCCTGATATGAAGAATCGTCCTGTTTTTGGATTGACCTGGAAGCGATGTAAAAATTACTGTGAGTGGAGAGGCAAACGTCTGGCTACCGAGGCTGAATGGGAGAGAGCGGCGACAGGCCTGGAAGGACGAGAGTTCCCATGGGGAAATACTCAACCAGATTCTGAGCGGGCTAATTTTAATAAGTGCTGTTTTGTTATGAAGGGCCTGTCTACAGATGAGGTTGGGAGTCATCCATCAGGAGCCAGCCCGGAGGGTGTTCACGACCTTTCGGGCAATATTGCTGAATGGGTGTATGATTGGTATGATAAAAAATATTACCAGCACAGTGAGTATAAGAACCCGAAAGGGCCTGATAAGGGAGTCAACCATACCATCCGAGGGGGAGCATGGAATAGCCTGGACGGATACTTAAGGTCTTCGGCACGATTCGGTTATGATGAAGCCAAGGATTTTTATGGTATAGGATGCCGTTGCGCGATGTCAGTTGAGAAAAATAACTAATGTAAAAGATTAAACGGAGTCAGCGCTTTTATGAAAGATTTAAATAGTCAGATAGATTCGATGTTCAGAGAGAAGATATATCATGTCCTCGGAGAAAATGCTTCGCGGATTCAAAAACTGAATATTCGATACACAAAATCTAACAAAAAATATTCCCCTGAGCATTTGGATGCCATCAGCGGCTCTTTTGAAAGAGCTATAAAAGAAATTCCACGTGAGCTTCTCAGGATTGAAAAATCTACACGCTTGAAATATCTGGTTCCTCTGGATGATGAACGCCGTCAGGATATTATAAAAATAATGACGACGGATGTTGAAATGTTAATTGAGAAAATAACCAGGGAGTACCGCCTGATCTTCAAGGATCACCAGCTTGAGGAAGAATTTGACGGTCGAATTAAGGTTATGCTTAAACTGGCTCAGCAGAAAATAGATGAAGGCATTGGGAAAACAGTTGAATCTATAGATGAAAAATTAAAATCGTCTCAACAAATCCAGCCGGAAAAACTTGCAGAAATTTATAATCTGGATGAATCGACTTTGATAGATTTGAAAGCTATCGAGCCGCTTCAAACCGTTCACGAGGTATTAGGCGCTATGCCAGAAAACCAGAACGCGGAGGTTGCGCTTGATGGAGTCAGGCAGGCGGTATTGTTGTGTGCTAAATTTGGGACGCAGATGGAAATTGATCCAAAACATGCGACCTCTGTAGAGGCAAGGCGTTTCAAGAAAATGAGTTTGATTGCAGGGACGCTGGCTTTAAAGGAATTGATTTATACGGTTTATGTGCTTGTCCAACAACTCGATTTGCCTGTTGAGAAGCGTAATGACGATATTATCAGCAAAATTATTGCCAAGCTTAAAGAATCGCTAAGTCCATTTGAAGGCGATGAAAAAGTTTTGGAATGTCTGGGCCCTTTTATACAAATGCTATCTATCTCGGGAAAATGCAAATAGATTATAGAACTGGCATGATTAACATTATTTATAGATATAAAATGCCAATGTTGTTTTTGATGGGACTGCTCTTTTTCTGGTCGTGTGCAGTCATACAACTCGGTCCGCAGATTGATTCATTTGAAGAAAAAACTATTGAAGAAGGAGATGGCCCCGGAAAGATATTGTTGGTTGATATTGACGGGTTCATCAGTAACCTTCCCAGCAAAACATTAGCAGGATTCAAAAGTAAAATAGGGATGGTTGACCGGATTCGTGAGATATTTAAAAAGGCCGGTGAGGATGATGATATCAAGGCCATTCTGCTACGCATTAATAGTCCGGGGGGAACGGTTACCTCCAGCGATATTATCTATAACGAGATTAAATCGTTTAAAGAAAAGCGCAAAATCAAAACCTATGTATCGGTTGTAGATATCGCCGCATCTGGTGGTTATTACATAGCTATGGCGGGGGATACCATCATGATGCATCCCACTTCGCTCACTGGAAGTATTGGTGTTCTGGCAATGAAACTCAACATGCAGGTGTTGATGGGGAAAGTTGGTGTGGAATGGGAAGTGGTCAAGTCATCTGAGAAGAAAGATTTCATGTCTCCTTTTCGTTCGCTATCAGACGAAGAGCGAAAATTGTTTCAAGACACGATTGATAGGTATCATGAGCGGTTTGTAGATATTGTTACTCTAAACCGTCCTGAATTAGACAGGAAATCAGTAAAAGACCTGGCAGATGGCCGGGTTTTTGGCGCTCGCCAGGCATTGGAATCGCACCTTGCAGATTCTATAGGATATTTGCAGGACACCGTTGAGCTTATCAAACAAGATTTGGAGCAACCCTATATGCAAGTCGTGACCTATAGTCGTCCGGGGGAATACAAATCTAATATCTATTCTTCGGTGAGTGTTCCCAGTCAGTTAAATTTTATAAATTTGGATATGGGATTGGATTTTAATCATCTTTCCCCTCAGTTCATGTATTTATGGGGACAATAAACAGGTGCCGTTCCAGGCGATATCGGCATATACATAATGATCAGATAAAACCCTTGGATTTATCAGGAATTTAAGTGAGAATAGCATTCATGATGCTTGTGAGTTGATTGTGGTTCGTTAACGGATGGATACAATATTACGGATATGCCTAAGAAAAAGCTGAAAATATTGATCGCTGATGATGATTACGATGATGTCCTCCTGGTTCGTGAATTGATTCGTGGCGGGATGGCTTAATCTGTTTCCTGCATGGACAATGCGGAAGACTTTGAAGATGCACTAGATAAAATCAAGTCCAAATATCCAGATTATGGCGATAACGCGCCCCTGTTGTTGAAACGCGCTGATGAAGCTCTCTATGCATCCAAAAATAAGGGGAGAGACTGTTATCAGTTTTTTTCACAAAATATAGAAAGATTGCCCGCCTGATTCACACCCCTCCATATTGCGGAGTTTTATAAGAATGGGTCCTCATTCAGCACCTCACCTAGTCCATGCAGAAAGTTTATGGATTCACTGGTTTAAGGATGGGATATTGAATCCGGATATTGATGATGCGGGCGTTCTGTCGGTATTGCATTATCTGGCTGACTTAAACGTTTTAGAATATCAGCCAGGCGGAAACCTGCGTTTGACCGGGATTAAAGAAGAGGTTATGGCAGATGAAGTAAAAAACTATTTGCATAATTCTCTTGATGATCTGAGGGGGACAGAAGGTGGATTTGCGATTGTTTATTTCCTCTCCTGGTTTTCCGAAGAGAAACCTCCTCCTTTGAAGCTTGAAAATTCTTCACCACAGCAAGAACGGAAAAGTTTCTTTGGGAAAAATATTTCCAGTGGAAAAACAAAGTCATCTGATTTGAGCAATTTGCAAATTGTCAAAAAATGGGGTGATCAATTACGCCCTTATCTTGATCTGGAACAACAGACGATCGCTCGTTTACGAGGAAAATATACCAGCCAGGAAGACGCGCAGTGGTTATTCAGTTATATTCTGAATAAAACCAGACAGCAGGCTCCGGCAAAAAAATGGGAACAAGTTAGCCGTAAAAAGCATCGGTGATTGAATTTTAACCGTTCATAAATTACAGGAACTGAAAAATGAGTGAGGATCATCTTCTGGTATTGGGTGCGGGACCCGGTGGGTACACTGCAGCTTTTTACGCCGCTGATCAAGGGTATAAAGTCACGTTGGTAGATGCTACTGATAAGCCGGGTGGTGTTTGTCTGCACCGGGGGTGTATTCCTTCCAAGGCTCTTCTTCATGTTGCTGGTTTTCTAGGGGAGGTCAGGCAGGCCGGGGAATGGGGGTTAAGTTTTAATGATCCTCAAATTAACCTTGAGCGTTTGCGCGAGTGGAAAGATGGAATTATTGCCAAAATGTCTAGCGGGCTGGTCACTTTATGTAAACAAAGAGGCATCAATTATATCAATCAGCGAGGTAGCTTCGTTAATTCCAACACTATCAAGTTTGAAGGAGGAGAGTCTGTAAATTTCGACAAGTGCATACTTGCTACTGGATCACAGCCTGTTGTTCCCGATAGCTTCCTGAATGCAGGATCTCTTGTGATGGACTCCACAACGGCACTTGATATTTCAGATATACCTGAACGTCTGCTCATTATTGGAGGAGGATATATAGGGTTGGAGATGGGGTCTGTTTACTCCGCCCTGGGAAGTCGTATCACTGTGGTTGAAATGATGGAGGGATTACTTCCTGGGGTTGATCGTGATTTAGTCAGGCCCTTACAAGCGAAATTAAAAAATGAGTTTCAATCTTTTCGTTTTAATACCAAGGTGATTTCTGTCAGTCAAAAGGGCCAATCGTTAGTTGTTATTATGGAGTCCGGCGATGAAAAATTTGAGGAAACTTTTGACCGGGTGTTGGTTTCTGTTGGACGTCGGCCAAATACTAGTGGTATTGGGCTGGAGAATACCAGTCTTGAAATGGATGAAAAAGGTTTTGTTAAGGTAGACCCAAAGAGGCAGACTTCGGATTCTTCAATTCTTGCTATAGGTGATGTTACTGGTGAGCCAATGCTGGCACATAAGGCATCTCATGAAGCCCGCGTGGCTATCGAAGGTCTAAGTGGTAAAGACGTTTCTTTTACTGACAGAGTTATTCCCGCAGTTGTGTTTACTGATCCTGAAATAGCATGGTGTGGATTGACTGAATCCGAGGCTAGCAATATGAACTGTGGTGTAACGATTGCTAAATTCCCCTGGGTAGCATCTGGCAGGGCGCATACTTTGGGTCGTGCAGAAGGTATGTCCAAATTAATTTTGGAGAAGGAAACGGGGCGTGTTCTTGGCGTTGGAATAGTAGGCCACGGAGCAGGGGAACTCATTGCGGAAGGTGTTCTTGCCATTAATATGGGTTCCAAGGCAGAAGATCTGGCAAACTGTATTCATCCACATCCGACCTTATCCGAAACTCTCATGGAATCAGCAGAAGTATTTTTAGGAACAGCTACTCATATATATAAACGCCCTCGCAAATAATTTCTTTTAATCAAAGAGGGTAGTCAGTTCAGGTAACCTGCGCATTGATGGGAATGAGTTGTGACTGGATGCTTTTTTCTGTGGATAGACGGTCTAGCACACTATATAAAGGGGTGATTCCGTTGGATACATTACCTTCTATGTGAATCGTGTATGTGTTGTCTGGCTGGTTGGTGTCGAGGTTAGATTCAAGGGTGAGAATGTTGAGTCCGGCTTCAGCTAATAGTTGAGTGGCATCTTCTACGATTCCCATTCGATCCTCAGAAAAAAGATTTATCCGTACATCCGGCTCTATATGGTGGGTGCCATCTTCAATTTTCATGATATGCTGATTTAAATCCAGCATACCCGCCAGAGGAGCAACAACATTTGCCAATGCTTCCTGAGAACCGGGATATTGCACGGCGAGCATTATTACAAAATTACTTCCAAGGCGGGCCATGGAAGAGTCCCCCAGATTACACCCATTCTTACATAACCCTGCGCTTAGCTTTGCTACGATACCGGGGCGATCCTTTCCTACTAACGATAAAAGATGCCAGTCGCTCGAGCCCATCTATATCTCCAGAATATTCATAAAATATTTTCACCCATTTCCGTATCATATCATAATCATAATATATGGTCCATTGGAGGGTCCAATGCTTTCAAAACAATCTAAAATAATTTGCTGGTAGGGCCTAAAGGTGACTATTTCTGCTCCGTTAGTGTCATTCTAAGAAGCGTGGCACGATTTGTACTGCAATGAAGGCGGCAACAATGATCATTAGCGAAATGATGACTATGAGTTCGATTTTGTATCTCTTAGCGTTTTGATCGTTTGGTTCCTTTGGCATGGCAATAGGGCAGATATGTATTTAGTCAGTTTTGTCAGGCTAGTATTTAGGAGTTTGGAAATAGGTATCACCGGGATTACCCATTTTTCCCCATCCATTCGATGTATTAGAAAAGACTCCGAAAAAAGAAAAAACCGGCAAATAGCCGGCAAAAGTGGCAACTAATCAAACCAAGGTTTATGGTGACTAGTTATAACTCATTGTTTTATATGGTACGCCCGAGAGGATTCGAACCTCCGACACCCGGTTCCGGAAACCGGTACTCTATCCAGCTGAGCTACGGGCGCATAATTTCATATACAGCTTTATCCTGCCTCGTTGTTTAATGTCAGGCTTTACATCCTTCTCCATCAAGAAGGGGAGCGCCACCTGAAGCACCACTTTCTTCTTTAACTTCTTCCTTGCCAAAATCGCGAGTCATATTCAATCGAAAATTCCACCATTTCACCTCTTCCTTGAGTTCATCTGGCGCATCGGCGGGCAGTTGAATGCCGGATCTTTTTCCAGCGCCTGCACCAGCCTTGCATCCTTCCGGTAAGGTGAGTCCGCTTTCCACCATGGTGCCTATAGGGTCCTTGACCAGTTTTTCCTTGAAATCGTCATCTTTGAATGCTTTTAAAACGATAGCATTCCATTTTTTGTCGAGTTCTTCTTTTTTATTTTTATCCATAACCTATCCATTTATTAGTAGCCCCGGGACGGGGTGGGTTATTATTCAGTAAAACTTTTCTGAACGGATTCTTTCAAGGGTATCGAACTCAATCAGCTCCTGCAAGGCTATTTTCAAACTTGAACTTACAGAGTTAATTATTTCGTACTATTTCGGTAGCTCTCTTTAGGGCTTCGCCAAGTTTTTCTGTTTGAGTCCCTCCGGCCTGAGCCATATCGGGTCGTCCGCCTCCGCTTCCTCCGACAATACTGGAAATTTCTTTGAGGATATTCCCTGCATGGAAACGACCTTCCAAGTCCTTGGTGACACCAGCCGCAAGCAATACTTTTCCGTTGGTGGCAGAGCCCACAACAACAACACCGGACTTAATCTGGTTTTTAGCGCTATCGATGAAAGATCGCAGGGTCTTGGCATCCATCTCATCAAACCGTTTTACCAATAGTGAGATGTCGCCAATTTTTTCTGTATCATCCTGAGTATCTGATCCTTTTCCACTGACCAGTTTTTCTTTAAGACGGGCGATTTCTTTTTCCATTTCTCGAGATTTGTCGAGGAGTTTTTTGATGCGAATGACTTCTTCCTCCTGCGAGGCTTTCAATATGGAGCGGATGGAAACGAGAGTATCGTTTTCTTTCTGCATGGCGAAATATGCTCCTTTGCCCGATACAGCTTCTATGCGGCGCACGCCTGAGGCAATACCCCCCTCTGATACAATTTTGAATAATCCAATATTCCCGGTAGCGGATGTGTGGGTGCCACCGCAAAGTTCCTTGCTGAATCCACCCATTGCAACAACGCGGACATCGTCTCCATATTTTTCACCGAATAAGGCCATGGCACCTTCTTTTATCGCATCCGTAATTGGTAATTCGCGGGTCTCAATTTTTAAGTTTTCGCGAATTTTTTCATTAACCACATCCTCAATTCTGTTTTTTTCTTTAGGTGTAAGCGGCGAAAAGTGAGTGTAGTCGAATCTAAGGCGTTCAGCGGATACCAGAGAGCCCGCCTGTTTAACATGGTCGCCCAGAATTTCCTTGAGCGCGGCATGAAGCAGGTGAGTCGCCGAATGGTTCAACGCGGTGTCCGACCTGTTACTGGCCTCAACTTCAAGGGTGAGTGTGTCGGATACTTTCACGTTTCCCCGGATGATTTTTGTTTCATGCACGATGAGTTCGGGAACGGGCTTGGTTGTTTTGTTGATATTTAAATAAGCGCTTTCGTTGAAAGCGACCCCAGAATCACCCACCTGTCCGCCTGATTCGCCATAGAATGGAGTTTGGTCCATCAGTAACTCCACGGTTTCTCCTTCACTTGCCGTATCGACAGGTTTTTGCTCTTTCAAGATAGCTATAACTTTGCCTTCTGTCCGGGTTTCCCGGTAGCCGAGGAAGCATGTGGGTTGGCCGGATTTTATAAACTCATTAAAGAATGGAGCTACAGATTTTTCTCCAGAGCCTTTCCACGAGGCCATTGCTTTTTCTTTCTGTTCCTGCATGGCCTTGTTGAACCCTTCCATGTCAAGGCCAAGCCCGGTGTCCCTGGCATATTCTTCTGCGAGATCTACGGGGAAGCCAAAGGTGTCATAGAGTTTAAAAATTTCATCTCCGGGTATGTGATCGAGATTTTCTTTGCGCACACGATCCAGAATTTCACCCATGCGTTGTGCACCAAAGTTAAGGGTGTTGCTGAAACTTTCTTCCTCATTCTGCACCACGCGATGGATGAAAGTTGAATGCTGGTTGAAATCGGGATAGGCTCCAGTGAAATTTTTAACAACATGATCTGTGATGCGGAAAAAGAACGGGCCTTTCTGGTCGAGAAGTTTTCCATGTCTCAGTGCGCGTCGCATGATACGTCTAACGACATAGCCACGACCTTCATTTGACGGGAGAACCCCATCGCCTATAAGAAAGGCCGTTGCTCGGGCATGGTCGGCGATGACACGAATTGAAACATCATTTTCTGGGTCAGTGCCGTAAGTTTTGCCGGTCACTTTACAGACTTCTTCGATGATATTCATGAGGAGATCGCAGTCGTAGTTGGAGAATTTCCCCTGCGCTACTGCCGCCAGACGTTCGAGACCCATTCCTGTATCGATGCACGGGTTTGGTAAAGGCGTGAGTTTGCCAGTTTCATCCCGATCATATTGCATGAAGACTAGATTCCATATTTCAAGGTATCGATCGCAATCGCAACCTACGGCGCAGGTGGACTTCCCACACCCGACAGCCTCGCCCTGGTCAATATGAATTTCGGAGCAGGGTCCGCACGGGCCTGTGTTGCCCATGGACCAGAAGTTGTCTTTTTCGCCAAGTCGGCATAATCGTTCTGGGGGAATACCAATTTCATTTTGCCAGAGATCGTAAGCTTCATCATCATCTGTATATACAGAGATGTATAACTTGTCTTTGGGCAGTTTGACGATTTCGGTGAGAAATTCCCATCCGTACCTGATGGCATCTTTTTTGAAATAATCCCCGAAAGAGAAGTTCCCCAGCATTTCAAAAAATGTGTGGTGTCTGGCAGTACGACCAACCATTTCAAGATCGTTGTGTTTTCCTCCCGCCCGGACGCATTTTTGCACCGATACGGCACGCTTGTTATCCCTTGTTTCCTCACCAAGAAAGACGTTTTTAAACTGGACCATGCCGGCATTGGTGAATAACAGGGTAGGGTCGTTGCGCGGCACCAGAGGACAACTTGCAACCTGGGCATGTCCCCGTTCGGCAAAATAATCGATAAAACTTTGTCTGAGTTCGTTTCCCGTCATAGTTTCGCTGTAACCGTTGTCCGGAATATTTTTAAGTGGGTTGTTTAATTTTTTAAGCTGGAGTGAGCCGTGGCTCACCGGGGTGTCTCTGAATCAAACGATACCCGCCTTGAGCAGATCATGAAGGTGGATGATCCCCTCAATCTTTTTCCCGTTTTCACTGACGACCAGGGAAGTGATCGAATATTCTTCCATAAGTTGAACTGCTTTGGTAGCCAAATCATCCTTTTTTATGCATTTCGGCAGACTCTTGGACAGCTCCCGGGCGCGGACTTTTGATATATCCTTTTTGTGTTCGATCATTCGGCGCAGGTCGCCATCGGTAATAATTCCTTTGAGCTGATTCTTTTTATCTGTAATCAGGGTGACACCCAACCGTTTTTTAGTTATCTCCGAAATAATGATTGAGATTCCTGAGTTTTCATTGACCATTGGTATTTGATCACCCCTGTGCATCAGGTCATCAATGGTGGTCAGCATCTTTCGTCCAAGACTCCCGCCGGGATGGTTGAGCGCAAAATTTTCCTCTTTGAATCCGCGCAGTTCAAGATATGCGATTACGAGAGCGTCTCCCATAGCCAGCGTGGCTGTTGTGCTGGCAGTCGGCACAAGTCCATTGCCACCAGCCTCTTGTTTAACGCCAATATCAAGCACAAAATCGCTACGTATCGCCAGTGTAGATTTCAGGTTTCCTACCATGGCGACAATTGTGCATTTGAGTCTGTTCAATGTCGGCAGGAGTTTAATAATTTCTTCTGTCTCGCCACTGTTAGATATAGCGATGACAACATCATTGTGGGCGATAAGCCCAAGGTCACCGTGGATGGCTTCTGCCGCATGCATAAAAACGGCGGGCAGGCCCACGCTGGACATGGTTGCAGCAATTTTTTGACCGATCAGTCCGGATTTCCCCATGCCTGTAATTATCAGGCGGCCTTTCCTGTCACTCAACGCATTGACCACATTTGGGAAATCTGCTCCCAAACGATTTGCCAGAGCGGCCACGGCATCACTTTCGATTTTCAATACCCGTTTGGCGGTTTTTAGAAGTGCGCGATTTTGCGCAGTCTTGTTTTTAGATTTATTCTTTGAAACAGACATGGAAAATTCTTTAACCTTTTATATTTAAATACCTTAGAGCCAGTATAAAGTTCTCATGTTATCATAACTTTGTTTGCCCGGCAAACCAAGTTAAGGGATATCTAGCAGTTCCAGATATCAAAATACTCTGAACATATTATATTAATTTAATAGAAAGCTATTTATGGTCCATCGTAAGACATTCTATCTGATTGACGGCTCTTCCTATATTTTTCGCGCTTTTTTTGGGATACGGCAACAACTCTCCACCTCTAAAGGGTTCCCTACTAATGCGCTATATGGATTTATTAACATGTTGCAAAAAGTAGTCCGTGAAGAAAAACCGGATTATCTGGTGGTCGCGTTTGACAGTCCAGAGAAAACATTTCGTCATGAACTGTATCCTGAGTACAAGGCCAATAGGGATGCGCCTCCAGAGGAGTTGGCTCAGCAATTTCCTTTTTTTGAGCCGTTGGTGGCGGCTTATGGCATATCAAGTATCAGATGTCCGGGATTCGAGGCCGATGACATTATCGGCACGCTGGCCAGGAAAGGTGAAACGGCGGGGCTTGAGGTATCAATTGTCAGTGGTGACAAGGACATGATGCAACTAATATCACCCCATGTTCACATGCTGGACACGATGAAGAATAAAAAGTTCGTTGATGAAGATGTTGTAGAAAAGTTTGGTGTTGGACCGGATCAGGTTGTTGAAGTCATGGGATTGATGGGGGATTCCAGTGACCATATTCCGGGGGTAGCGGGGGTCGGACCCAAAACAGCCGCTGATTTGATACAAAAGTTTGGTTCCATTAAATCGCTTTATGAGCGGATTGATGAGGTGGAGAAAAAAAAGGTCAAAGAAAAACTGCTACGGGATAAAGAAGACGCTTTTATGAGCAGAGAGCTGGTTACCATCAACACTCATATGGATATTGAATTTGATCTGGAGGCAATGAAGCCGCGGGGAATTGACAATATTAATCTGAGGAAAATGTTCGAGGAGTTTGAGTTTGCATCCTTCATTGAGGGCATGGATGAAGGCGTACCTGTGTCCGACAAGGTTGATGACTCGGTGGTGGGTAGTTCGGTCGTGGACCGTTCTGCATATGAAACGATTCTGACAGAAGAATCATTTGACCGTCTCTTGAAAAATCTGATTGAGGCAGGAAGTTTCGCGTTTGATATGGAAACGACAAGTAAACGCCCGGTTTGGGCGAGGGCCGTGGGTATTTCCTTCTCCTTTGAGGAGGGGAAGGCTTGTTACCTTCCGTTGACTCACAGATATCTTGGGGTTCCCAATCAGTTGGGACTGGAAATGGTTTGCGAGAAATTAAAGCCCATTCTTGAAGATGAGCATATTAAAAAATCTGGTCACAATATCAAATACGATTTGATTGTGCTGGCCAATGAAGGGATATGTTTGCGGGGTATTTCTTCCGATACCATGATCGCATCATATCTAATAAATCCTTCCAGGCGTGGGCATGGCCTTGACGATCTTTCCATGGAACATTTCGGTCATAAAAATATCAGCTATAAAGAAATGGTGGGGACCGGTAAAAAAGAAATAGGTTTTGACGAGGTTGATATTGAGCTGGCGACAGGATACGCCGCCGAAGATTCTGATATGACCTGGCGGCTGAAAAGGAAACTTGAGCCACAGCTCAAGGGGGATACTCTCAAATTGTATCAGGAAACGGAATTGCCTCTGCTGGAAGTGCTAGCTGAAATGGAATTGAATGGTGTTCATATTGACATAAAGCATCTGACGGAATTATCAAGTGAATTGGATAAGAAATTGTGCGGATTGGAAATGGATATATACGCGCTCGCAGATGAAACCTTCAACATCAACTCACCCAAGCAACTCTCGGTAATTTTGTTTGATAAATTAAAACTCCCGGTTATAAAAAAAACAAAGACGGGATTTTCTACTGATGTTTCTGTGCTTGAGCAGTTGGCTGAGGAACACGAACTGCCTGAGAAAATTCTGTCTTTTCGACAATTGGCTAAATTGAAATCCACTTATGTTGATGCGCTTCCTGAAGAAATATTTAAAAAGACTGGGCGGGTTCACACCTCTTTTAATCAGACGGTTGCCGCTACAGGTCGTTTGAGTAGTAGTAATCCGAATCTTCAAAACATTCCCATCAGGTCTGATATGGGTAAGGAAATTCGCAAAGCTTTCATTGCTGAAGGTGACGACATGCTTTTGTCAGCCGACTATTCACAGGTTGAGTTAAGGATTTTAGCGCATCTTTCTGGAGATACCGCATTGAAGCGCGCTTTTGAAAGGGGTGAGGACATTCATTCGCGCACAGCCGCTGAAATTTTTGGCAGTTCAATTGACGATGTCGATGAAGATTCAAGACGCATGGCGAAGGCTGTCAACTTTGGAATAGTTTATGGATTAAGCGCTTTTGGGCTATCGCGTCAGCTCAAGATAAGTCAGCGGGATGCCCGGGAGTTTATAGATCAGTATTTCAATCTATATAAAAAAGTAAAAGTTTTTATGGAAAAGACAATTTCTGATGCCCGCGAAAATGGATTCACCCTGACTTTATTCAATCGAAGAAGATACCTGCCTGATCTTAACAGCAAAAACAGGCAGGTGAGGGAGGGGGCGGAAAGGGTGGCTATTAATTCTCCTATCCAGGGTACCGCTGCCGATCTTATTAAGGTCGCGATGATCCAATTGTCGCATCGCATAAAGGAAAAGAAACTAAAGTCTAAAATGATTCTCCAGGTGCATGATGAATTGGTGTTTGAGTGTCCTGTTGCAGAAAAGTCTGTTATGGATTCATTAGTGAGAACGGAGATGGAAAGAGCCTGTAAACTTTCGGTTCCTCTTGTTGTGGATATGGGCTGGGGGAAAAACTGGAATGAAGCGCATTAGATCTGTGAAGTTAATGGAGGGCAGAGGATGAGAAAAATATTCTATGCCTGGCTTCTGATATCACTCTTAGCGTCTACCGCTTTTGCACAGATGGTCACTGAAGTTATTCCTTTGCGTAACCGCCTGGCAGTAGAAGTAATTCCTGTGATTAAACCGCGATGATTGTGAGATGGAGCACGTTCGAGGAGCCCCATACCATCCGATAA
>CAJWQP010000049.1 GCA_913045445.1 uncultured Nitrospina sp.
ACCCGTGTTGTTAACGTCAAAGACTGGGTTAAGTACATGTTGCCGCCTCAGGGCAAACCCGGTCATTCTGACGATGAAGTGACCCAGGTTAAATCCAATGATGGTTCTGTTTGGGATTATGACTGGAATGGTAATCAGGCCCTGTCTGAGAGAGAACCTACTTACAAGGTAGTGAAGTACATCTCTCCTCGTCCTGGCAAGCGTCATCCGCTCCAGTTCGATGAAAAAGGCAAGCTGGCATGGCCTCACATGACACCGCACTTTGGCAAGCGTGTTCCTTTCGCCCGCCATCACGGTGGTGCTCCATGGCTGGAGCCGTTCCATCTGGAGCAGGACGACACAGTTCTTACCGATACTGAATCCGGTAGTGGTCGTTCTAATTCCAACGTGGAAAACAGCACACCTGCAAAACCGGGTGAACAAGGCCGTTGGAGTCTTTGTCCCAAGGGTGCGGGTCGTAAGCAGTACAATCTTGTATTCATCAATACGCCGATTGAATTATCAGCGGCGATTGGAAATACGCCTCCGATCATCGATAAGTACGGTCTCATCTATGTACTTGATGAAGAGATGGCGGGTGTGAAGGCTGATCCTAAGAAAGCCATTCCGCTGGTTATCCGCGCAAATGTTTATGACTGTGTGGATCTTCTTTTGACCAGTGAGTGGAATGATGATGACTTCACGAACTTCCAGATGTCTAAACTTAACATTCATCCGCACTTTTTCCAGTTCGACAATCAAGCGTCGGATGGTGTTATTTCTGGCTTCTCGTATGACCAATCCATGCGGTCATACATGCAGTTCACTAAGAAGATGAAAGATGGTCACCATGTTGGTATGCCTATGCCAATGAACGCCAAGCTTCTGAGTTCTACCAGAGCTGGTGACAAGACCATTAAAATCCAGATGGCCGATGGCGCTACTCCGTTCCACGCTGGTGCTGACATCATGGTTGGTATCGAAGTGCCCAACGGTCGAGATGCTCGCTGGATCAAGTCTATGTCTCCTGATCCAACCAAAGGTATTGCGAAAGATGGTAAGTACACCATCACCTTTACCGAAGGTATGACCCACGCTCATTCGGCTGGGACTATCGTGAGCACCGAGTTCGTACGTTACCGATGGTGGGTTGATGTAGATCTCGGACTTGTTTTCTGGCATGACCATGCGTTCGGCGCCACAACCTGGCCGCACGGTGGTATCGGAACGACGGTTGTTGAGCCTTGGGGATCCACGTACCATGATCCTAAGACCGGCAAACCGATTCGTACCGGTGTAGTAGCTGATATTCATGGAACAGAGCCTTTCGCTTATGGTCGAAATGGTAGTTTCCGTGAAATCGTAGTTCAAACACATGATACCGTTCCGCATACAGCACAGCTCGTGACGAAGGGGAATCCTCCGGGACTCTCTCGTGAGAATGCTATTGCGGCGGGACAGTCCATTTCTTTCCAGATGCCTAAGACTATGCTGGAAGTGGCTTTCCCACATCTGAACGGTGGAACACATACAACAGGTGGCGGATTCAACTTCCGTGCGGCTTCTCTTTCTGCACGGTTGAAGAGCAACTCCGACGCTTCCAAGATGTTCAGCAGTAGGGTTCATGGGGATCCTTCGACTCCTATGATCAGCGCCTATCTTGGGGACAATGTTGTATTTCGACTGTTGCATGGCATGATGAACGAAACCCACATGTTCTCACTTTCTGGACATGGGTATCGTCCTGAGCGTTATGACTTCCAGTCTCGCATGACCAACGCATTGCATGTAGGTATTGCAGAGCGTTATGACCTGGCCACAACGGCGGGTGGTTACCAGCAGATGGCGGGTGATTACCTGTACTTCGATGGTCGTACTTCTCACCTGTCAGAAGGTAGCTGGAGTATTCTCCGGGTACACGACAAACTTCAGGGCGATCTTAAAGTACTGCCTGGCAACGAAGACTCCAGCAAGTGGAAACGTGGAGTTGTCTGCCCAAGTGGTGCGCCTACGAAGAATTTCAGTGTAGTAGCTATCAACAGAGCGCTGGATTTCAACGCGAAGGCAGAAGATCAGATCGAAGTTGACTTCGAGCGTAAGCTGATTCTCGCTAACGCTGAGGGCAAGATTTTTGCTCTTGAGGGTGAAGCGGCCAGAACAGCTTCGGGTGGGGCTCCTCATCCGTTGACGCTTCGTGCCAACATTGGAGACTGTATCAAGATCAAGCTGTCCAATCGCTTGAAGAGTGGTAATGCCTCCATGCATATCAACAACGTAGCGTTTGATCCCATGACTTCTCAGGGAATCAACGTTGGTAACAACTCTGGCGACCAGACCGTTGCGCCGGGTTCATCAAAAACCTACACCTACTACGCACATCCTGACTACGGTCAGACCGGTAGCGTGATCTGGGATTTTGGTAACCTGACTGGCAATGTACGAGACGGCCTCTACGGTGGTCTTGTCATTGGTCCTAGAGGTTCTGTATACCGTGATCCGGCAACAGGGAAAGACATCTCCCTGGGTAACTCCTGGAAAGCGGATGTTATTATTGACAAGTCTTATCCGGAAAATCGAAATCTTGAGAACTATCGCGATTTCGCGCTGTATTTCCAGGATGAGGACAACATCCTCGGTACGTCTTTCATGCCTTACCTGCAGAACGTTGCGGGACTCACAGGCGTGAACTACAGGTTGGAGCCGTGGTCCTATCGTGAAGATGAAGGTTGTGAGCTTGGAAACATGTTCACACCTTGTGTCGCCGCGTCTAGTGATCCTGCGACTCCGACTCTGAAGGCACATGCTGGAGATCTCGTCATGATTAACATCTTCGGTGCTCATAACGAGCAGAACCAGATGTTTAATGTTGACGGTCATCAGTGGCGTCGCCATCTTCGACAGGTCGGTTCAGATATGATCGACGTTGAAGAGTTTGGCGGTGGCGAGCACATTCAGGCCGAAATGACTGCTGGTGGTACCTACAGCAACCCCGGAACTTACCTGTGGCTCAATGCTCGTACTCCGTACCAGCAAGCAGGTCAGTGGGGTTACTTCAAGGTTCTGCCTGCGGGCGATCGTTCTGTCCTTCCGTTGGGTGGCGCATCTGCTAAAGGTGTAAAATCTGCTTCAACGGCTGGCGACGATGTGTTATCGATGAACGACTAGCGCTCATCGAAAACGCTTTACCTTAGCATCACGACAAGGGGACCTTCGGGTCCCCTTGTTTTTTTTTGGCTCAAGCTAATTTCCTGCCTGGCAGTATTTCTACCTGCTTTTTTTGCAATTCTTTAGATGATTATCTTTTTAAATTAAGTTACTATTCCTGCTTCAGGCGCTGTTTAATTTGAAAATCCAGCTTTTAAGTCATGCTAAAGCTACTAAAAACCCTTGCTCTTACAGTTTGTTTTGCGGTGATTTCTAACTCCTCTGCATGGGCGGGAGGGGTGTCCGAATCACCTCTGGGAGCGGCAACGGACCCGGAATTTCTGCAAAAGGGGAAGCATCTGTTTTTGGATTATTGTGCTCATTGTCATGGCAATCATGGTGATGGTGATGGGTTCAACGCGGAGTTTCTGGATAAAGACCCGGCTGAACTGTCTAATCCGGAATTCCTCGCTAAACGGTCTGACGAGCAACTGTTTAGAGTCATCAGTGAAGGCGGGGCCAAGGTTAAGAAGTCCTATTTAATGCCCGTATTCGGCCATACCTTGTCTGAGGAGGAGATTTGGTCACTGATAGCTTTTATCAGGCAGTTGGGACCGACTGGGGGTGCTGTTAAGGCTCCTGAAGGGGTGAAAACAGAACGGCCTGCGGGAGTTGTTTTGTCGCGCTCAGCGATGGATTCTTTTTCAAAATGGTTCGCTGGGGAAGGTCAGAAGAAGGAGCAGGTGACATCAGGCGAACTTCTGATCATGAATAAAAAAAGTTGTCTGGGCTGCCATCAGTTGAATGAGGAGGGGGGAAGGATCGGTCCAAATCTGAACCGTTCTTCGTTCAATTACACACCCGAATGGATATACGCATGGATTTCTAATCCACAGGCCTTTCATCCGGGTACAAAAATGCCTAATCTTGGACTGGAGCCGCAAGAAGCCCGTGCCATTTCGGCGTTTCTGAGTTCATTTGAGCCTGAAGCGGACGATGAAGAGGAGGAGGCTGAGGTTGGGATTCCTGAGGATTGGAAACAGTATCTATCTGCCACAGGTGATGCGTCGCGAGGTGAAAAAATATTTAACAACGCGGAAGGAACGGCAAACTGTGCCAAATGTCATCTCGTTAAAGGCGAAGGGGGAAGTGTTGGTCCCGAACTGAGTATCGTGGGCACCAGTCGAACTCGTGAGTTTCTTCTGGAATCTGTTTTAGCTCCCAATGAGGTCATCACGGCAGGTTATAAGACCATCATGATTCTGACAAAGGACAGAAAGTTTATTACCGGAATCAAGATTAATGAAGATGAATCCGGATTTGATATAGTCGATAAAGAGGGGAAGAACCGACATATCCCCCGAGAGAAGGTTAAAAAGTTTAAGACTCAGAAAATTTCGACCATGCCTGGCAACTTTAAGGACCTGCTTGAAGTTCAGGAAGTAGCCGATTTGCTAGCCTACCTCGGCACATTGACCCTGCCTGCGATCACCGCTTCCTCGCGATAAAACTTTTATTTTTCTTATTAGATTTATTCCAGAATCAGAGGGAACCAACTGGAGATGGATTTCTGGCTTCCTGTTTCTCCTGCAGAGCCGTTCCAGACGTTGAAGGCTATGGGGATGCTTTGTCCTGCGCGGAACTGGGTATCGTTCTGTGTGTCTTCTGTCGTGAGCTGACGTTTGATGACCAGAGAATAGCGTCCGTATTTGAAGGTGGCCTTGGAGGCGAGGCTTTGGCTGGTCTCGGATTGTGTAGTTAGGGTATCAACTCCTGAAGCATTTACTTCAACGGCTTTCATTGGATAGGAACTCCATTGCCATAAGTTGACAGGATGTTTTGCGTCGCCATTCAGAAAATAGGGTTTTCCAGAACTGCTGTTACCGGATACCGGGAACTGGATTGCTATTGAATCGGGAAATTTCTGTGGCTGTGGTTCTTCAGCGGGTTCTTCATCTTCTGGGTCGTCTGATCGCAGATGTGCCGGCAGGGGCGGGGCGGGTGACTCTACGACCTCGCTGAATTTTTTCAATATGGGGTCGACTGTTGGGTCGTCCCAGTGAATATGAAACGCAATCTCGCTATCGTTGTGCATTGCTTTAACAACCACGTTATCGATGGTGGGGTATTGCACTATTTTGGATTGAATGATCTGTCCACCCAGCGGATAAAAGTTGGAATCCATCGTCTGCCATAAAGGATCATTCGGGTCGATGGGCAACGCGCCGTCAGTTCTTTCAACTTTCAGGATGGGCGGAGTTTTGGGTTTTTGCGATGGCGCCAGTGTTTGTACATAGTGAACCAGGTCCCAGATTTGTTCGTCCTTGAATATTCGCGGAGAAAATCTCGGCATGGCTGTCAGGGATAGCCCCGTGCGCAGGGTCAGGAATATTTCCTTGCGCTTGTCGCCACGCCTGAATTTCCACGGTTTGCTCAGGTTGCGCGGCCAGATAGCATCTGTCGGCAGGTTGACAATCTTCTTGGTTGAGGTACCATCGCTTCTTCCTTTGATGCCATGACAGGCTGAACAGTTTTGGATGAACAGTTCTTTTCCGCGCTCCAGGCTTGCCAGCGTAAAGGCAGGAGGGTCGGGCACCACAACGACTTTATGGGTCTTGCCCTTTTTGATGAATTTAGCGAATTTTTTAGAGAGTGTCTTTAAATAGAGGACCAGACTGCGCCGATCATTTTCCGGCAGATGCTTCCACGCAGGCATGGTTGTTCCGGGTGTGCCCTCGGTGATTATGTTGAAGAGGTCTTCGTCTGTTGGGATTTTACCAAAGGGTGTGGTGCGAAACTTGATGTGACCTTTGATGAAATTTCTTGGGAACGGACTGGATATTTTTGCCCCGGGACCATCACCGCCACCTGTGTCACCGTGGCAAACAGCACAATTTTTGGCGTAGACTTCACTTCCTCTGTTAGCAGAGGGTTCTGCTTGCGGCGTTTCTTTTGACTTCCTTCTTTCTTGCGCTGCTGTATAGATGTATTGAATGACTTTCCATACATCTTCCTCCTTCAAAGTGCCTTCCCATGCAGGCATTGCTGAGTCCCAGGGGTTATACCTTTCCGGTAGTCCGGGCCCGCCTTTCATGATGCGCCAGTATGTGTAGGACAGCGGTTTGCTTAAAACGGATTGAGGGTGCAGGAAATTAGCAGGACGTGGAAAGAAACTATCACCAAAAAGTCCTTTTCCATCGAGCAGGTCACCGTGGCAGAGAACGCAGTTTTTTATGTATATTTCCGCGCCTTCTTTGATGGTCTGTTCAGACTCTGCTATTGGGCTACTGAGGTTTTTGAGGGAAACCTGCCTGCCTTCGACTTCTACGACCGAGGGCATATCAGATGCGCTGGGTCCAGTGAAGGCGTAGGCCTGACCACACAGTGCCAGAATGAACCCTATGATCGCAGCGTTGAGCCGTATTTGAATTCGGGACTTATTAAATGCCATGCGTTACGTTATTTCCCAACTTCTGCGCCTTTGGCAGATCCTGGTGCTGCGGCATCTTTTTTGATACGTCCGGATTTGATAGTTTCGTACAGAGGTCTGATTACTTTGTTGCCATCGAATTCAAAGTTAACGTCAACCGTTCCATTTTCGGCAATGTGGATTTTCCTCGTTTGCCGTTTCATCAGGAAATGCCAGGCGCTCAGGATATAGTCCCCAGGTGGGATGTTATCTATCTTGAATTCACCTCCACGTTTGGTCGTGAAGTAATAAGGATTCTGAATTCGGTAACCCCATGTTTGCATGAATTCGTGCATTCCGCAAATCATCTGGAATATCTTGAATTTCCCCTGAAACGTTACAACTCCGTCTGTCATTGCTTCAGGTGGGATGGGCAGGTTTTGAATAATTTTCCCGCGCTCTGCCTGATACACCTGGCTGTTGTGCATGACGGCATCTACATTATCAACTTTGAATGCCTCACCCTGTCTGACTACGCTGACATCGGGAGAAAACTTGCATTGCTCAGAGTTGATCAAAATGGGTTTTTTGTCGAATGGCTTTCCCGCTTCAACATGTTCCAGAGTAATAACCACATCTTTCAGTCCGTTGTTTTCACCGATCTGAAAGTCATCGAGAACGCGGTTCATTTCGTCATCAGTATCTACTTCAGCGCACATGTCGATATTTGGGAATAAAATGAGATGATACACGCGTGGAGGAGGCATGTCCCCTGTCAGGACAGCTTTGCCCTGAATAGTTCCTCCATTTGTTACTTCGATTTCCTGGTATGCCTGGCTTTCCACACCTAGGGACAAGAATGATAATAAGGCAGTGATGGCGATGATTGACCTGAGTTTCATGACAGTGCTGTCTCCCCGGTATAAGTGATGAATATCAAGTTTACTGGTGTTCGTTTAATGCTTATTCCTGTTCTGCTTCTATAAAGTCAAAATTTATTTTGATCTCTCCTTCTCCAACAGTAACGTCTCTGGAGATACTTCCCAGTGTTTCGTGCCAGGCGATCAGTTTATATTTACCTGGTGGAACATCGGCAATCTCAAAGGCTCCGTCCTTGCCTGAAATGGCAAAGTATGAGTTTGGCGTGACCACAATCCACGAAGTCATCCAGCTGTGCAGGTCGCACTCAACTTTGACGATTTCCGCTTCTTCCAGTTCGTGAACGTACTCTTCCTGATCCGGAGTAAACATGATATTTATCGGATCATTTTCAAAGGAATAGGTATGAATGTTGTGATTGATTGGATCGCTTGTGTGGATTTTCAACTCTGAATCCACTGGCATGGCAATAACATGGGGGACGTACCGACAGTCCTTCTGGTCCATTACGTACTCACCGGCTTTGGGTTTCAGTTTCCTGCCATGGAGCGAAAGAACAACATTCTTAAGGCCTTTATTATCAATAAGTAAAGTTTCGTTAGGAATTTCTGGTCCACAAGCTTTTTTGTATTTTCCGGTCTTGTAGGCCTCCAACGGGGTTACCTTACCGGTAAACACAGTGTTGCCTTTGATAGTCCCGGAATAGGCTAAACCGGGGGCCAGAAGACATATAAGTATCAGATAGAGTATCAGGCGCATTTTATAAGGCTAATTAAATTAAGGCTTAATTCCTTTGTAGTACAAATAGACGAGCAAGTCAAGGTTGAGTTATTGTTGAAAAACAGGCCTTTAAACCATAAGTTATGATAGGTATTGTTAGAGAAACTGGTAAACCTTACGGAAGATGGAAACATGCTTGTTTGGGCTTCCATCCTGATTTAAGCTGGTTTAAAATAGAGGAGCATTAAAAGAAAATACTCCATTATATAGACCCTTCTTACCCTAGAATTATTCCAGTTTTTCTCAAATTTAAGGAGCCGGACCATGTATAGAATCCTGAGTTTGACCCTTTTTACTATATTTTTCCTTGTTCAATCTTCTTACGCGAAGGTTCCCATGTCGGGGGACCCGGCTCCAGATTTCTCGTTGACTTCTGTGACAGGCGAAAAAGTGGTTTTGTCGGATATGAAAGGAAAGGTTATTTTGCTGGGAATGTTCCATATCTGCGTCCCATGCATGAAACAGGCGTTGGAATTCAATAAGGTGCAGGATCAACTTTCTTCCGCTAAACTCGCTATTCTAGGGATAAATACCAGCGGGGATTCCAGGGAAGAGGTTATGGCTTACCTTAAAGGATTTCCTGAAAAGGTAAAATTTTCTTATCTGCTGGACCCAGAGCAATCTGTTAATAAAAACTATATTCAAAGAGATATGCCAACGGTATTGGTCATTGACCCGAATGGGATCATTCAAGCGCGGGTTCCCTGGGTGGGGTCGGAACAGTTGATCAAGTTTCTTAAAAAGTTTTTATAAGTCAGAGTGCCTGCCTTCCAATTAAATTTTTGAATAACTCTGTTTGCCGGATTATCCCCTTTGAAACTTTTTGAACATATGGCTTGCGCCAAACCTGTGGTTGGTAGCGGGATCGGTGGTTTGGATAAATTTTTTGCAACTTATGGCATTGGTGAAGCGGTCTCCTCGATGGATGCAAAAGCCTGGGTCCCCGTTATTTTGCAGTTGATCAATGATCCTCAACGAATGAAGGCCTGTGGGGCCAATGGACGCAAGGCGGTTTTGGACGAGTTTAACTGGATCGTCATCACTAAAAAAATTTTGGACAGATTATTCAGCCTCAATGCGAGTGGGATTGGAGGATGATATCTTAACCCGTTTATTTATCGTTTTAGTGGTTTGGCTTTTTGTCCCAAATCCAGTTGCTGGTTTTGATGGATCGCTGGAAGGCCGGGTCGTACTTGGAAGTGTGTACGTTCCTGATTCTCCATTGGGATTCAAGGATTTTGACAGTGAAGCGGAGCTTCGCCTCGGGGTTTTGGGAAACGTCTGGCAGGGTGATGAATGGCAGTTGGATTATGAGTTGACTGCCGATGGGAAGCAGGTGGATGGCCCGAGTGAGCAGGCTTCTTTGAGGCAGGAGACGGATATAGATTTTTTTCGCGCCTGGCTGAGGTTGGATAACGGTCGTTTGAGCTTGCGTGGCGGCAGGCAGAAAATCCTGTTCGGTTCAGGATTTATCTTTCGTCCGCTCGGGATTTTTGATACTCGCAATATCACGGGGGTGGTCCCGCAGACTCGAGGTGTCGATGGACTGAGGTCAACTTTTTTTCTTGATGATACCAGTTCGGTTCAAGGCTGGGTTGTGCCTGCTAAACTGGGCAGTCGAATGATAGCGGGGTTGCGCTGGGAAGCTTTGCTCGGTGAAGTAGAATCTGGAGTGGTGGCGCAGTATCATCCAATTTCTGACCTCGATGAACTGCCGCAGTTCGGTCGGGAAATGATCCAATTGGGATACCATTTTAAGGGTGAATACCATGCCGCCTATTGGAGCGAAGGCCGGGTTGATCTGGAACGTGTGAAGGAAAACCATCCTGTTCGTTTTGATGCAGTTGTTGGTACGGATTACACTTTTGATGTTGGTGATGGTCTCCATGTTTTGTTGGAGTATTTTTTTTCAACTCGTGAACCTCAGTTCAGTCAAGATGATGTTAAGGGAGATCGTTCGATCCATCAATTTGGTGTTCTGCTGGATCAGCCAATTAGCGCGGATATAAGATGGCAATTGTTCAGCCTGTTTGATGTCCGTGATGGTAGTTTTCAACTGGTGCCCCAGGTTGAATACACTTTGACCAGCCAGGTTTTTCTTTATATTACCGGAAAATGGGGCGGCACTTTAAAGACAGATCGCACTGCCGGCAGACTCTTCAAAGAGACGGCTGACTTTAATGGTACTGAACCGAATGTGGGCTTGACTGTGATTGCGCATTTTTAAGTGTCGCAATTCTGAAGGATTGCACTGTGCAGTTTAATATAGGATATAGGCAGGGCTTTAGTCCTTCTGAAATGTTATGGAAAATTCTCTAATTCAGTTAAATAGGATTACCAAGGTTTATCGTATGGGCGGTGAGGATTTCACTGCTCTTCATGAAATAAACTTGCGTGTCGAGCCGAAGTCGTTCATGTCTTTTGTCGGGCCATCGGGGTCCGGCAAAACCACTCTCCTTAACCTGATTGGCGGACTCGACACTCCTACGTCTGGTGATATTATTTTTTGTGATGAGTCTCTTGGCGGCATGTCGCCTGACCAGCGAGCTTCATACCGCAGGGAGAATATAGGTTTTGTCTTCCAGTCATATAATCTGCTTCCTGTTTATACTGTTTATGAAAATATTCTCTTTCCCTTTTTGCTGGCCAACCTTAAGGAATCGGATGTTCGTGATCGCGTGATGTCTATTGTTGACCAGGTGGGATTGATACCTCAGGTTAGCAAGAGACCTTCTGAGCTTTCCGGGGGGCAATGCCAGCGGGTAGCTATAGCGCGTGCTTTGGTCAAGGAGCCTCGGTTGGTGCTCGCGGACGAACCGACTGCCAATCTGGATAAGGAAAATTCTTATCAAATTCTTGAGTTGATGTTGGATCTCAATAAAAAATTTGATGCGGCTTTTGTTTTTTCTACTCATGATGAGAAAGTCACTAAATTTGTTCGCCGGGAAATCGGTCTGGAAGATGGTTATGTGAGATGGGATAAACGTAGAAATGGCGATGGAGATTTTGAATGATTCTGGGAATTGCATGGAAAAATTTTTATCGTCAGGGTGTTCGCGCTTTTTTGAATGTCCTTGTGACGGCTCTAACGATGGTCGCCTTGATTTTCATGCTGTCTCTTCTTAATGGATTCCAAGTGCAGGCCACTCGTAATATGACCACTACGGATATGGCTGGCGGGCAATACAGGGTTCCCGGTTTTGATATTTTGACGCCAACGGAATGGGAGGATAGAACTTTGCCTGTTCCTGAGGTTTTGCATGCTTTGTCTGCTACCGACAAAGCGGAAGTGCTGGTTCTGCAAGGACAGTTGTTTCCCAACCGCAGGTTATACCCGGTTCAGCTTCGAGGCATTGAGATGGATCAGTCTTTGCTTGATCTGCCACTGTCCGGGCTGAAAACTTATGGTTCGCAATTTGAAGATGCTATTCCTGTGGTCGTGGGTAACCGCATGGCGCAGAGGGCTCATTTGGAAAAAGGATCTACGGTAGTGCTGAGGTGGCGCGATCGGAATAATGTTGTCGATGCGCGTAATGTCAGAGTTGTTGATGTTGCCGATTTTATCAACCCGCGTGTTGATGAAGGTGTGGTATGGGTTCGGCTGGATCATTTACGGTCTATGACGGTAAGGCCATCGGAAGTGAGTTGGGTTGCTGTGAGTGAGTTTGTTGGTTCGGTGGATGGATTGGAGTTTAATACGGTTGAAATGTTGATGGCTGATTTACTGGCTTTATTGAAGCAGGACAGAAGAAACTCAAGAATTCTTTGGGCTATTCTGATGTTCCTTGCGGGAACGAGTGTGTTCAATACACAGATTTTAAATATATTTAAACGTCAAAAGGAAATTGGCACGTTCATGGCTTTGGGGATGGAGGCCAATCAAATTGTACGTGTGTTTGTCCTCGAAGGAAGTCTGGCCGCATTTGGCGCTGTTATTCTTGGTTTGGTTCTTGGAATTCCTTTTTTCATGTGGTTTCAAAGTGTGGGACTGGATGTTTCGCATCTGAGCGCGTCGACCATGCCTGTGCGTGAACGTGTGTTTTTGGATTTTCAGTTTTTTGAAATTATGTCCTCTGTTTGCATTGTGGTTGTTCTCATGATTTTTGTAGCGTGGTGGCCTGTTAAAAAAATCTCTAACCTTGATCCTACAATGGCTTTGAGGGGCAGGGGGATTACATGATTCGCTGGTTGATCAAGGGGATGTTGCGGGATCGTACCCGGTCGCTATTTCCTTTTATTGTGGTAACGGTTGGAGTGGCACTGGTGATTGTGTTGGTGGGATTCATGGACGGGGTGATCATGGGGATGATGGACAGTACGGCCCACCTTGATACGGGGCACTTGCGGGTAGTCAATAAGCCATTTTATGATGAGGAGCATTTGAACCCGATGGACCGTGCATTGGGATCGCAAAAGATAACAGGAGATTGGCTCAGGGCTAATTCTGATCCGGAAATTGTGTGGTCGCCTCGCATTCGCTGGGGCGCGATTATGGACGTTCCCGATGAACGGGGTGAAACCAGAAGTCAGACTCCGGTTATGGGAATCGCGTTGGACCTGCTGTCACAGGATTCTTTAGAGTTAAAGCGTCTGAACCTTGCGGAATCTCTAACCCGTGGCAGGTTGCCGAATAAGCGGGGTGAAATTCTGGTGGGATATCAGTTGGCGCAGACTCTGGCGCTGGAACTCAATAGGCCGGTGACGTTGATAGGTCAGACTTTCGATGGCGGAATGGCCACTGATAATTTTACGGTGGTTGGGTTTGTTCGTTTTGGGATTTTTGCCATGGACAAAAAAATGGCTCTTATAGATCTGGTCGACGCGCAGGAAACGTTTTATTTGGATGATATAGTGACCGATTGGCTGGGTTATCTTCCATCTTATGTTTCTTTTCGTGAGTATGATCGATATCGATCCAGACTGGAATTCCAAATGAAGACTCTCATAAACCTTCATCCTTCAGGCTGGGCTAAAGATGATTTTCCTATCGTGGTTTCAATTCTGGATCAACGTAATATCCGTCCCATTGCAGAAAAATTTCTGGTCGTCCGCAAATTTATTATCGGTATATTTTTATTCCTGATGGTTGTGGTGTTGTGGAACGCGGGAATTCTAAACGGTATTCACCGTTATGGTGAGATGGGGATTCGGCTGGCGATGGGTGAGACGCATTCGCACCTGCTCTTAAGTTTGGTTACCGAGTCGTTTGTTGTTGGTCTTGTGGGGTCTGTCGCTGGTTGTGTTCTTGGAGGGGCGTGTACGTATGCTTTGCAGGAAATTGGATTGAATATGGGGGATGCATTTGCGCAAAGTGGCTTGATGCTCAGTGATGTGGCGCGGGCAAGGTTAAGTGTTGGCGGGTTCGTCCGTGGAGTTATTCCCGGCCTAACAGCCAGTGTCCTAGGCACCTTTATAGCGGGTCTCGCTATTTATAAAAGATCAGAAGCTAACCTGTTTCGCGAGCAGGAGGCCGGGTAGGGGGGGGCTACAAAAAAATACCCGTCTCCATCAGGAGGACGGGTATTTTTTTGCTGACATTGCTCAGAATCTTTATTCCTGCATGCGGAATGATTTTGCATAGTAGGAAACCAGATCCTTGACGGAAAGCACGCCCACAACTTTTTCTTCTTCCGTCACAGCCAAATGCCGGATTTTGTTCTCGTACATAAACTGGTTGGCCTCGTCCATTGGTTAATATTCATCCATTTTGCTCTGAATAGGTTGTTCAGTTCTTGTCTTCCTTTTTGAACTGATAGAACCTGAAGGCCATTGCCAGGCCTGATATGCAGACCATTCCGCCAATGGTCACAATAGATGGAATGATCAAGGCAACTGAAAGTGGAATATTTTCCATTAGCCATTCAACTACTTTTTGCAGACCTATCCATGATTCGGGGTTACTCAACCATTGGGCTGGCAGGGTGTTTTCGAATAGAAAGTTAAACGCGACCACTATTGGGAATTCCGACCATATGCCGCTCTGCATCCACAGGAACACCTGGTAGCCAATAAGGCTCAGTCCTGAAAGAAGGAACAACGACGCGAACCCTATGACCGCCAGGGAAGCGAGCCCACAAATGAAATCCACAAGGGTGAGGTGGGATATGAAAAACTTTGATTCTTTATTAGCTTTTAAAATAGATTTTCTGGTAATGATGCTCAGGTTTTTAGTAGCTTCCTCGTATATTTCTCTGGCCCGAACCAGATTCTCTTCGACCCACTGGCTCCATGAAGTGCTACCAATTTTGGGTTCTTTGAATTCGGTGTGAGTCATGGTTCCTCCTGCAAGCAAAAGGTTCTGCTGATTTAATAAAAGTTGTCTATATCAGCTAGGATCTAAATATACACCTTACATATTATCTCACAATTGGCGGGCGATGGGATTAAAAAGGGGTGACCAGACCCCATTACTTATTACCAGATTTAGGATTCAGTTTTCATAAGTCATAATTGAGTTTGGAATCTGTACTGTTTCTGGTGCTGGCGGTCGATACCCCAAGCTCGTATGCGGTCTTTTGGTATTTAATGAACCCGCCACCTCTCAATCATGATCTGCGCTTCTTTTAATGCATAGAAGACTTCCTATTTATAGTTTCCATTCAAAGCCGATTTCATTGAGCAGGCGTATTCGCACTGGCGTTATTTTCTTTGGCTTTTTATTATATTTTGCGCATCAGATCACGAGGCGCCATTCCAAGCAAAGAAAGAATTTCTATCAATTTATCTTTTGCAATAGGAATTTTTAGATATTCAATGATGGAGGGCTTCATTCCCTACGCGCGGTGCTAGGGTAGAGACGGTACTCCGATAGTGACCTCTCCTGCTTTCTCAGCAGCCCGTCCGGCTTTCTCTTCGGCTTTCTCAGCGGCCTGCTCAGCTTTCTCTTCGGCTTTCTCAGCGGCCTGCTCAGCTTTCTCTTCGGCTTTCTCAGCGGCCTGTCCGGCTTGCTCAGCAGCTTTTGCAGTAGCCTGGTCAGCTTTCGCAGCAACATTTGCAGTAGCCTTTTCAGCTTGCGCAGCAGCTTTTGCAGCAGCATTTGCAGCTTTAGTTGCAGCCTTTTTAGCTTTCTTGGTGCCTGTCTCAGCAGCTATTGCAGCTTTCGCAGCAGCATTTGCAGCTTTCGCAGCAGCATTTGCAGTAGCCCTTTCAGCTTTCGCAGCAGCTTTCGCAGCAGCATTTGCAGCAGCCTTTTCAGCTTTCGCAGCAGCTCTTGCAGTAGCCCTTTCAGCTTTCGCAGCAGCCTTTTCAGCTTTCGCGGCAGCTCTTGCAGCAGCCTTTTCAGCTTTCGCAGCAGCCTTTGCAGCAGCCTTTTCAGCTTTCGCAGCAGCTCTTGCAGCAGCCTTTTCAGCTTTCGCAGCAGCTCTTGCAGCAGCCTTTTCAGCTTTCGCAGCAGCTCTTGCAGCAGCCTTTTCAGCTTTCGCAGCAGCCTTTGCAGCAGCCTTTT
>CAJWQP010000050.1 GCA_913045445.1 uncultured Nitrospina sp.
AATTAAAATTCAGACCTGAGATTACGAGCCACATGATGTTCGTACCCCAAGCCTGACACCAGCGACTAAAGGCCTTCTTGAAACATTATATCCCTGACCATTTGATCGAAGAAATCCGCTCACGGAGCGATATTCTGGAAGTCGTTTCTGCGAACCTTATTCTGAAAAAGAGCGGACAGAACTACAAGGGGCTTTGTCCGTTTCATTCAGAAAAAACTCCATCATTCACCGTCAGCCCCGAAAAACAGATTTACCATTGTTTCGGTTGCGGCGCCGGAGGAAATGTTTTCAAGTTTATTATGGAAATGGAAGACCTGTCCTTTCTTGATGTGGTTAAAAAACTGGCCGGCAAATGTGGCGTTGAGTTGCCTAATCCTAAATCTGGTAAATCCAGTGCCAGGCAAAATGAGCGGGAAATGCTCCTTAGCATCAATGAAAAAGCACGAGCCTATTTCGTCCGGTTACTAAAAGATGACGAAGGCGGGCGGGCGGCAAAGGAATACCTGAAGTCCAGGAATTTCTATGACGAAAATTTACTAGCCGAATACGGAATTGGCTGGGCGGCTCCAGGGTGGAAAGACATCCTGATCCATCTGCAAAACAAGGAAAAATATTCCCGCACAGACCTGTTACGAGCGGGGCTCATCAAACAAAAGGAAGGGGCGGAAGAAGGAAACTGTTATGACCGTTTTCGCGGGCGAATTATGTTTCCCTTCAAAGACATTCATGGTAGCCTGATAGCTTTTGCCGGAAGAGTCATCGGTGATGATGAACCCAAATATCTGAACTCGCCGGAAACACCTCTATATGTTAAAGGCAAACATTTATTTGGACTCGACCGGGCAAGGGAGGCAATCCGAAAGCAGAACCGGGTGCTTATTATGGAGGGCTATTTCGATCAGATGCGTGCCCGCCAACACGGTATCAGAAATACCGTAGCAACTTGTGGTACCGCCCTGACTCCAGCGCAGGCAACCCTGCTTAAAAATCACACAAGCAGGACAACGCTTATTTTTGACAGCGACTCGGCGGGTCAGGCGGCAGCGGAAAGAGGATTTGGTGTACTTTTGGAAGAAGGTTTGAGTGTCGAAGTACTATCACTCCCAAAAGGACACGATCCGGATTCATACATTCAACAGTTTGGGCCTGAAAAGTTTTTAGAAGAATTGAAGAACGCCCGGCCATTTGTTGAATCATACATTATAAATACTATTGAAAGTGGAGACATATCCACTCCAGCAGGCAAAATGGAGGTCGTCAACATTGTTTTACCCCTGTTGACTCGGATAAAAAACACGGTCGAGCGTTCCGAATGGGTACGCGTTCTGACAGAGCGAGCGGAATTGGATGATCAGGCCATTCTTGCGGAATTAAAAAATGCGATAAAGCAAGACCGAAATGTAGCCAGGCCACCTACTAAAATAGATGAACGCCCAGGCAAACAAAATCCGGAGCTATATATAGTCCACTTGATGTTGGCCGATAAAAAATTAGCCCTGCAAGTAAAAGACGAGCTCCCGACCGACAAATTCGAGGACTCAAACCTTCGTCAGATTATTGAGTTATTTTACCAACTGATCGATGAGGGATGTGAATTGAGAGTTGACTTGGCCATTGACCGTGTGAAAGAGCCAGCGATAAAAACACTATTGAGTAAAATTGGAATAGAACCGATTCCATTTGATGATCAGGAACGATCAACAAATGATTGCATTCAGGCTATAAACAAAAGGTCGCTTGATCTCAAAATTGAGGAAATCAAAAAACAACGAAACGAAGCATTGATCGCAGGAGAGTCTGAACGGTCCCAACAACTGCAAGATCAATTGCACGAATTGCGCTCAACATTAATGCCGGGACAAATCCCGGCCTGAACAAACAGAATTCATACACCATTTAAAACTGACTTCACCTATAGGAGAAGCCCTTAAGATGCCCAATCTGGAAAAAATTACCCAAGTCAATGAAATCAATCAGCTGATCTCGCAAGGCAAGCAAAAAGGCTACCTGACCTATGAGGAAGTAAACGATGTGCTACCTTCTGATGTTATTGCTCCAGAACAAATTGACGACTTGATGCACCTGTTTGGCGAAAACGAAATCCATATCGTAGACTCTACCGCGAAGGGGGAAAAACTTATCTCTAATAAGGATAATGGCTCCAAAGAAAAAGGAACCGACTCCTCGGAAGAAGTATCCCCTCCCGCTAAAAGTGAAAGCGTATCTATTGATGACCCTGTTCGCATGTACCTAAGAGAAATGGGAACCATCTCACTGCTCACGCGAGAGGGTGAAGTCACCATCGCCAAAAAAATTGAAGCAGGGCAAAATGAAGTAATTTCAGCGGTCGCCAACTGTTCAGTCACCATTAATGAGATAAAAGCTTTAGGTGACCAGGCAAAAAAAGGCATAGTCAGCGTATTTGATGTAGTCGTGGTTGGTGAACCCGAAGAGAAAAAAGCAGAAATTGAAAAAGGAGAAACAAAAAAATTTCTTAAAAATATTCGCGACCTTAAAGCCCATAGCGACAAACTCCAAAAAATCCAAAAACGAATTGAGACCAAGCTAACAGAAAAAATGCGGGCTAAAACTGAAAAGGATGAAATCGCCCAAAAGATTGTTCTTGAGGGGGCCATCCGAAAAATCAACCTGGCCCCTGATGTGATGGACGGAATTATTGAGCAAATTTACGAGATCGCCGCCGCAATACGCTCGGTAGGGAAACAGGAACGGGGCCTTGAACGAGAATGGGGAATGACCCTGACTGAGGTTAAAAAACAAGCTGGTAACTGGACCAAACAGAAAAGTGTGAAGTTGCCGCGTGGAAAAACAGTAACCAAAAAGCAATACGACAGCTATATGAAGCTGGTACAGCCCGGACGTAGAAAAATTAAAAAAATTGAAGCTGAAACAAGCACTTCAAAAGAACACCTGCTTGCAACAGTCCGTTCAATCGCTCGCGGGCGAGTCAAAGAAAAATCCGCCAAACGCGAATTGGCTGAAGCTAACCTGAGGTTGGTGGTCAGCATCGCTAAAAAATATACAAATCGCGGATTGCAGTTTCTAGATCTGATTCAGGAAGGCAACATAGGCCTGATGAAAGCCGTTGATAAATTTGAATACCGCCGTGGATACAAGTTCAGTACTTACGCTACCTGGTGGATTCGCCAAGCTATCACCCGCGCCATCGCCGATCAGGCGCGGACAATACGAATTCCGGTCCATATGATTGAAACCATCAACAAACTTATCCGTGTATCCCGACATCTGGTTCAGGAACTCGGGCGCGAACCCAGCCCCGAAGAAATCGCTAAAAAGATGATTCTGCCGATTGACAAGGTACGCAAGGTTTTAAAGATAGCCAAGGAACCGATCTCACTGGAAACGCCAATTGGCGAAGAAGAAAATAGCCACCTTGGTGATTTCATTGAAGACAAAAAGATTCTTTCCCCAATTGACTCCGTAGTTAAAAAGAACCTTAAAGACCAGACATTAAAAGTGCTATCGACACTGGCTTCAAGAGAAGAAAAAGTCTTGCGCAAGCGCTTTGGCATAGGGCTAGACTCCGAACACACATTGGAAGAGGTAGGGCAGGATTTTGCCGTTACCCGTGAGCGTATAAGGCAAATTGAAGCCAAGGCCTTGCGTAAGCTAAGGCATCCAAGTCGAAGCAAAAAACTGCGCAGTTTTGTAGAAAGTTGATAGTCTTGGGCCTATAGCTCAGTTGGTAGAGCCCCCGGCTCATAACCGGGTGGTCAGAGGTTCGAATCCTCTTGGGCCCATCAAAATATAAAGGGCTTACAGACTCTTCCTGTAAGCCTTTTTTTATGAAAACAAATCCAAAACAGAAATGAATTATTAACTCACCGCTCATAAACACATCTATTACCCCCCAAAACATCAATCAGCAAATCATGAACACCCCCAACAAGTCTGATCTTGAATTGGATAAAAAAACCATTGAATCACTCAAGCGTTCATTTGAAAACCATTTAAAATTTACCCTGGTCGATGATAAGTTTTCAGCGACAAAACTGGACCACTTCATAAGCCTTGCTCTTTCTGTGCGCGACAGGCTGGTAGAGAAATGGCTCCACACCCAGCAATATTATTACGAAAACAACGTTAAAAGAGTGTATTACTTATCAATGGAATTTTTGATCGGGAGGCTTTTGACAAATAACCTGATCAATCTTGGAGTTTACGATGAATACAAGAGAGCCCTTGAAGAGTTAGGGTTCGATATTCATGAATTGGAAGAAGCAGAAATAGAGGCCGGATTAGGTAATGGTGGGCTGGGGAGGTTGGCATCCTGTTACCTTGACTCGATAGCTACCTTGGGAATTCCCGGTTATGGCTATGGCATTCGATACGAATTTGGGATTTTCTATCAAAAGATACTACGCGGATATCAGGTCGAAACAGCTGATAACTGGCTTCGCGTTGGAAATCCGTGGGAAATCCCGCGTCCACGCTCCCTCTTTCCTGTAAGATTTTATGGTCGCATTGAAACCGTCAAAAACTCTCAGAGGGAAAACGAATACAAATGGGTGGAAACTGAGGATGTGATGGCCATGGCCTATGACATGCCCATTCCCGGATTTAATAACAACACCGTTAATAACTTAAGATTATGGAGTGCCCGGTCAAGCCGTGAACTGGAGTTGGAGCATTTCCAGACCGGAGATTATTTTCAGGCCGTTCAAAACAAACACGAAAGCGAAATTATCTCCAAAGTCCTGTACCCCGCCGACCAAAACGCACTGGGCAAGGAACTCCGGTTCAAACAGGAGTATTTTTTTATATCAGCATCGCTACAGGATATTATCCGCCGCTATAAAAAATGTCACTCCAGTTTTGACCAGTTCAGCGATAAAGTTGCAATTCAACTGAACGACACACACCCCTCACTCGCAATAGCAGAGTTGATGAGAATTTTTGTTGACGAGGAAGCAATCTCCTGGGAAAAAGCCTGGGAAACAACAGTTAAAACATTTGCTTTTACAAATCACACCGTCTTGCCCGAGGCTATGGAAAAGTGGTCAGTGGATATCTTTGGGCGGGTGTTACCTCGTCACTTGGGGATTATTTTCCAGATCAACGAACGATTTCTGAATAAAGTGAAATCCCTTTATCCCGATGATGTAAGCCGACTGAGCAGGATGTCTCTCATAGAAGAGAATCATACTAAATATATTCGAATGGCCAATTTGTCTATCATAGGAAGTCATTCCGTTAATGGCGTAGCAGAGCTACATTCCAACATTCTTAAAGAATCTGTTTTCAAAGATTTCCATGAAATTTTTCCAGAAAAATTTAACAACAAAACTAATGGAATCACTCAAAGGCGGTGGCTCAAATCCTGCAACCCCCAATTAGCGGATTTGATCACAGAATATATAGGGGATTCATGGATAACTGATTTGTCAGAATTGAACAAACTGATGAAACATATTGATGACCCGCAACTGCTTATCCGCTGGAAAAAGATTAAGAAAAGCAATAAACAGAATCTGGCAAATCATCTCCAGAAAAACTTTGGTATCTCCCTGAATGCAGATACTATGCTTGAGGTTCATGTAAAGCGCATTCATGAGTACAAACGGCAAACTTTAAACATCCTGCACATCATCGCTCTCTACAATCGAATAAAACAAAATCCCGACTCTGTCAAAGTCCCCAGAACAATTCTATTTTCAGGAAAAGCCGCACCAGGATACGCGATGGCAAAACTCATCATAAAATTTATAACCAGCGTGAGTCAGACAATCAACGAAGATCCGAATATACAAGGAAAGCTCAAAGTATTATTTATCCCTAATTACTCGGTCACCCAGGCAGAAAATATCATTCCCGCCGCTGACCTTTCAGATCAAATTTCGACCGCTGGAATGGAAGCCTCTGGAACGGGAAATATGAAGTTGGCCCTAAATGGTGCGCTGACCGTAGGAACCCTTGATGGAGCAAATATTGAAATCATGCAGGAAGTTGGGAAGGAAAATATATTTATCTTTGGATTAAAAGCCGATGAGGTCCAAAATCTCAAACAAATCGGCTCCAATCCTAGAGAAATTTATTCGCAAAACCTGGAGTTAAAAACGGTTCTGGATATGATCCAGCATGGCCATTTTTCGCCAACCCAGGTCAACCTGTTTCATCCTATCTTGGAAAATTTTCTGGACCACGGTGACCCCTACATGGTCCTTGCAGATTTTCAGTCCTTTTGCGATATTCAGAAAAAGATCAGTGAAGAGTTTTTAGATTCCGACGCATGGACACGAAAATCTATAATTAACGTGGCAAAGATGGGCAAGTTTTCAAGCGATCGTTCAATATCGGAGTATGCCAAAGACATCTGGCAAGTACCGACCCATCAAAAAAAATAGCCCTACCCTCTTCCAAATTTATTGGTCAGTTCACTAAGTTTATTAGCTAATCCGCCAGCCAAGTCACTTGCCGACAAACGCCACTCCCAATTCCCGTCAGGCGTTCCGGGACAATTCAAACGCCCCTCTTCCCCCAAATTCAAAACATCCTGCATTGGAAGAATAGCCGTGTTCGCCGGCGACATCATGACCAGTTGAATCATTTCGTCAGAAACTGTGGGCGAACTGACCTGATGCCCAAGAAATGCCTCAAGCCTTGTGTGCGCCTCATACGACATCTCCGTATCAAACCATCCTCTTATCGTATTGCAATCATGCGTCCCGGTATAGGCGATACAGTTCTTTATGTGATTTGGAGGAGCATAAGGATTGCTTTCAAAGTCGCCCTCGAATGCAAAAATGAGCAGTTTCATACCGGGAAAACCAAACGTCTCCATCAAAGTTTTAACATCAGGAGTTATATAACCCAAGTCCTCAGCAACAATAGGAAGCGATTTAAATTTTTCCAACAGGAATGAAAAGAATTCATGCCCCGAGGTCTCCTGCCATTGCCCGTTTTGTGCCGTAGGTTCATCGACCAGTATCTCCCATGCCGCTGAAAAACCACGAAAATGATCAATTCGCACCATATCAAAACAACTTAAATTATGCTTCACCCTGTCAAACCACCATTGGAACTTCGTATCCCGCAACACATCCCAATTGTAGACCGGATTGCCCCAGCGCTGACCGGTCTCACTGAAATAATCAGGCGGAACACCGGCAACCACATAAGGTTTACGATCGTGATCGAGTTTAAAAATTTTTGAATTCGCCCACACATCCGCGCTGTCATAATTCACATAAAGTGAGATGTCTCCAAATATACGAATGCCCTTCTGAGAACAATAATTTTTCAACCCACTCCACTGCTGACTTAAAAGATACTGAATAAACTTTTCCTTCCCCACCCTTTCGCGAACATCATCAGAAATAGAATCAATTTCCTCATCCAAACGGTAGCGAAATGACCCGGGCCACTCACTCCAGGAGCGTCCCGCAAATTTATCTTTAAACGCAATAAACAAAGCGTAATTATCCAGCCAATATGAATTATCTGCGCAAAACCGAGCAAACGCCCCATTGTCATCAAAGGTCAAAAATCTCATATACCCCTTGTCCAGCAATTTATTTTTATATTCAGCCACTTTTTGATAGTCAACAGAACCGCATGAAAAGTCAGGGATTGGATGCAAGTCAGACTCTTCAATAAACCCATCACGAACCATTAAATGGGGACTTATAAAAAAAGGATTGAACGCAAAAGCCGAGGGAGAACTATATGGAGAATTACCAACGGACGTTGGGTTAAGTGGGAGGACCTGCCAGATCTTTTGCCCGGATTCCTTAAGAAAGTCCACAAAATGAAACGCGGAAGGACCAAAATCACCTATCCCATAATCTGACGGAAGCGAACTTATATGAAGTAGAATTCCACTGCATCGATTGTCCAAAGCTGGCGGCATAAATTTAATTAAAAGGAAACATTAATTAGAAGGTACGCGAATTAACAAAGTTGCGGCCAAGGCATCGAACCGTTTTATCCACTGCTTGGAAGAAGCGTCACCATCGTTGGCCTTATCATATATCTTCCGATACACCTTATCCATCAACTGATAACAAAGGTTTTGTGTTTTCCACAAGTTGATCGGGAAAGACAGGGAAACCAGAAGCTTGACTATATTCTCAAAACTTTCCAACATAGCTAAATCCCTTGGCGTTTCGACAATCTTTTGGGCCAAAAGCTCAATGCCCCCTTTAAACGCATCGCTCAGCATTTCCAAATCCAGGGAAACACTCTGGCTATCCACCTCACATAACAATCTTTCAATCAAAGCTATATCCGGACTCTGACAATTGATCTCTTTTAACAGGCGGGCATTTAACACCGTCTCAACAATGGCGCCAAATATTTTTGGCGGAGAAATTTCCTGCTCAGTCAAATACTTATTCAACTGCCTGTTAGACTCATAGAGTTGATGATATATCTGCTCATTTTCCTCAAAGGTAGAAGTCAGAATTTCATCAAACACTTTTTTCTGCTCATTCTTAGATAACGATTTCAAAGAATAGGTTGTCTTCCCAAAATACTGCTCAAGACAACTGATAACCTCAGAAAAATTTCCTTCGTCAAATGCCTTACGGACAGTTTTTAAATTACGATTAAAATCACCCTCATCCTTGAACTTGCAGACAAAATTAATTAAATTGTAGTCACCCTGATGAAAAATACAAAAGTTATAAGTACCCGACTCCCAGGTAACCTTCGACTCTACCTCGGCAAAACCAAATGCCATCCTCGCTTTCCCACTTTTTAAATCCTGAAAGTTTTTCAGCCTTATGAAATATGAATAGAAATCGGATTCATGATTGAACTCCTCAAATAATGAATCCAAAGCAAAATGGGCACAAACTTTTGGAAGGTCCATCACTGCCTTGCCCACGATATTTTTATAAATTGTTTTTCCATTTCCCTTTTCAGGAATATTGCTTTCTGCTGACTCAACATACGAAAGATATTCATTTTCCAGAGAATCACCAGAAATCTCTTCATTCAACTGAATCGCGCGGCTGGCATATTGAAATATCTGCCCCGTTTCAATCCCAGACACATCATTAAAAAACCAGGCGCAACTGGTGTGCATCAACATGGCGTGACGTTGCATTTCCATTAACTTTAATACTGTTGTTTTTTCCGAATCATCAAGTTCCCGTATCGAATGACTGCTGAGGAATTTATTTACATTTTCTGGTGATCGATCATTGATAACACCAGCATATTCGTTTCTTGCCAGCCAAGGCTCGCTAAGGTATTTCCGCGCTCCTTCATCGAAGGATGAATCAAGTTTCCGGTTGAGCCAGTTTAAGGATTCCCTCAATGGTGCCCGCCATTTTTGATTCCAGTCCTGCCCACCGCCCGTTGAACAGCCGCAATCACTTTGCCAACGCTCTATGCCATGGGCACAACTCCATGAAGTATTTTCCAAGACTTCCACTTCGTGTTCAGGAGGAAACCTCTCTAAAAATTCTCCGTAGTTGGTGAGCTGAACATCCGCATCCGCTTCTATGTGTTGAATAGCATAAGCCAGTGCCATATCACCAAATTTATGATGATGACCATATGTTTCCCCGTCTGTAGCGACACTTACCAGTTGAACATTTTCTGTTGAGCTGGAAAAAGCATCTAATAATTCTCTGGCAAAACGCGCTCCATCCTGTAAAAGATTTTCAAACGCAATAGATCGCGAAAGCGGTCCATCATAAAAGAAAACATTCATGCTCTTTCCGGATGGCATTCTAACGGCATAGGGCCTGGGCACATCCACAGCCTCACTATCAGTCGTTCTCCAATCCTCCTGACTAGGAATTTTGAACCGACCCGCCTGACTTGGCGCCAGCACAGTGTATCGAATGCCGAGATCGCTCATAATCTCCATCGTTGCATTATCCACTGCCGTTTCTGGCAACCACATCCCTTCTGGAATTCGCTTGAATCGTTTTTCAAAATCCCTGATTCCCCAGTAAACTTGCGTATACTTGTCCCGACTGCTTGCCAGAGGCATTATCATGTGCGAATAACATTGAGCAATGGCAGATCCATGCCCTGAAAACCTGATCATGCTATCTTTATCAGCCTCCAAAATGGCATGATATGTTTCTTCAGCATATGACTCCATCCAACTCAACAAAGTAGGACCAAAATTGAAATTGATCCGCGAATAGTTGTTGACCATTTCAACGATAAAACCTTTATCATCCAGAATTCTGGAACGTGTATTCGGAGCGTAACACTCCGCGTTGACCCTCTCATTCCAATCGTGGAAAGGATAGGCTGAATCCTGATATGAAACTGATTCCAGCCACGGATTTTCTCTGGGAGGCTGATAAAAGTGCCCGTGGATACAAATAAATTTATTCATTCTTTAAAACTATCACAGAAAGAGGAGACAGGGTAAGACATACCGAATAGGGCTGACCATGCCATTTTGTCGATTCAGCAACGCAAGACGATTTATTTTCCAATCCGCTTCCAAAAAATATTTTACTATCACTATTTAAAATTTCTTTCCAATTCCCGTCATGAGGAACTCCGACTCGATACCCTTCCCTCGGAACCGGAGTGAAGTTCAAAATAATGACCAAATTATCCTCAGGCAAATTCCCTTTTCGCAGCATAACCAAAATACAATTTTCAGAATCATTGCAATCAATCCACTCAAACCCATCGGGAGAAAAATCATTCTCATAAAGAGCGCGTTCCGTTCGATAAAGCTGATTCAAATGCTTCACCCAAAGCTGTACCCCCTTATGAGGAGAGTGCTCTAAAAGATGCCAATCAAGACTCTTCTCGTGATTCCATTCAGACCACTGCCCAAATTCACATCCCATAAAGAGAAGCTTTTTTCCTGGCTGAGTAAACATGTATCCAAACAGCAATCTTAAATTAGCAAATTTTTGCCAATCATCACCAGGCATCCTTCCCAACAAAGACCCCTTACCGTGCACCACCTCGTCATGAGACAGCGGTAATATAAAGTTTTCGTGGTAGGCATATATCATTCGAAACGTCAAACGATCAAGATGATGACTTCTATAAATAGGGTCCTTTTGCATATAGTCCAGAGTATCGTTCATCCACCCCATATCCCATTTCATCCCAAAACCCAGTCCGCCCTGATAGGTCGGCTTGGAAACCATTGGCCAATCAGTAGACTCCTCGGCCATCATATGAACATCAGGGTGCTTTTTATATACTGTTTCATTCAGTTTTCGTAAAAATGCTAAAGCTTCAAGGTTTTCCCTTCCGCCATGAACATTCGGAACCCATTCCCCCTGCTTTCGTGAATAATCCAGGTATAACATGGATGCGACCGCGTCTACCCGAAGTCCGTCTGCATGAAAAACATCCAGCCAATACAAGGCGTTACTGATCAGGAAACTGACAACTTCATTCCGCCCATAATTAAAAATGTAACTGCCCCAGTCAGGATGAAGTCCCTGGCGGTCGTCCGCATGCTCGTAAATATGCGTGCCATCAAAACACTCCAAAGCATAATTATCGGTCGCAAAATGAGAAGGGACCCAGTCCAGTATCACCCCGATGCCATTCTCGTGAAGGTGATCCACAAGCGCCATAAAATCCACCGGCGACCCATGACGACTCGTTGGCGCAAAGTAACCCGTGCATTGATATCCCCATGAACCATAGAAAGGGTGTTCCATCACAGGAAGAAATTCAACATGAGTGAACCCCATCTCCAAAACATAGTCAGCCAACTTAAAGGCCAACTCCCTATAGGTGAGCATCCGCCCACCCTCATTCGACCTACGCATCCATGAACCCAGATGAACTTCGTATATCGAAATGGCGCTGTTGAGGGAATTTAAACGTTGGCGTTCCCTAGATACCCAATTGTCATCCTGCCACTGATAACTTGAGTCCCAAACAATACTCCCCGATTTTGGGGAAACTTCGCTATAAAATGAAAAAGGGTCTGCCTTCTCAGTTTTAATCCCGTGATGTTTTGATTGAATATAGTATTTATAAATATCCCCCTTTTTTACCCCAGGCAGAAACCCTTCCCATATCCCGGATTGTTGCTTTGGATTCAAAGGATGCGCCCTTCTATTCCAACCATTAAAATCGCCAATCACATGAACTTTTTCAGCATTAGGAGCCCAAACGGCAAAATAAACCCCACTTCCCCCATCCACCTTCATACAGTGAGCACCAAGTTTCTCATAAAGACAAAAATGGTTTCCCTCATTGAACAGATGAAGATCTTCATCCGTTAACAGCGAAAAATCCTGAGATGATTTCTTTTTATTTACCGGAACCTGTTTGGTCACTTTAATGAATGCCCTGTCTAATTGAAAAAGAAACACCAACTATAAACCTCCAGTTATCACTAATCAATCTGGCTTCTGATAATATTTTCTCATAAGCGTTGAGGCCCATGAAACAAACCTTTCCTATATGATATCTACACTAACCATTAAAGAAATATAACGTGTGGTAAGGATATAGCCGTGCACTTTTAGTTTTTCTATGACAATAAAATTTCTGTATAATTTCAACGACTTATACCCGCTAACCGATATTTATTTTCGCCAAAACACAGTGTCGTGTATATTTTTTTCTTTTTTGGTTATGGTTTGTGAAAATTCTGTTTAGGCGGTAGAATGGAAGAAAGGGCTACAGGAGCCATTCCTTTATTCAAGAGCCAACATTTTGCAAAATCTGGTCCACCCATCAGTTCGAGGTTACTGTAATGCAGAGGGTGTTAAAACTTTGATTGAGGCAAATTATGCGTAAGAAATCACCTAAAAATTCGTACAGCCTTTCAACCATGGGCGGTCGCCTGAAAGCCTGGCGGAAGTCTCTCGGTCTCCGTCTTACCGACGTTTCCAAAATGATAGACGTTTCCCAGGGCTCACTGTCTGATTTGGAAAACGACAACTGTATGCCTTCTGCTACCACCCTGACCAACCTGTGCCTTTACACCGAAATGGATATTTACTGGTTACTGACAGGAAAGGAAATAGCAGATGTAAAAACAAAGGATGATAGTGGCCTGTCACAGAAATACAGCGCTCTTATCTCCCAGGACCAGGAACTCAAGGATAACATTGACCGGCTGATAAGAATCTCCCGATATGGCGACCCAGCCGCGAAGGCTCATTTGGTTGGATTTTTGACAGGGGCCGACCCTCAAAAACCCAAGGTAACCTGAACTGAAGCGAAGCTTTAGCAGATTAGAAGAAAAAATCAAATGTCTCCGATAAACCTCTCCCTTGAAGGTAACTACATGCTACCTTCAGGAGAGGATTTGTCCTTACCTTAAGCATTCCTGATCCGCATAATTTTTCAGTCAGGACTCAAATAGGTTTTCATTTTCACAGCAGATATTTTATACTGAGTCCGTTAGCAGGTGATATTTAGAGGCTGATTGTGCCTCTTCAGGTCTGGTGCGCCGATTGAGAGTCGGTGTTTTAATTCAGTTTTTCAGTAAGGATAGCAATGAAGTCTTTAGCAACGATCACAGAAAAGGATATCGAAACCATCAAAATGGCTTTGAACGATTCCATATCCGATATGAACACAGAGCTTAAACAGGAAATGAAGGAAAAAAAACGGGTAGCGCTTTTGGATTACAAAAACAAATATTCCAAAGTGTACGATAAACTTCGTCAGAATCCTTCGATCTACTCGTTGAGCGAAACGGAACTCGATATCACCGCAGGTGGATTGAATGATGCCGTTCAACTGATTGAGGAGAATTTGACCGATGACCTGCCCCCTGAGGAAAGGGATGAAATCATCGGCTATAAGAATGAATGTGATCGTCTGGTCGAGCTTTTGGCTGGTTAGTCACTCACCTGCAATCCCACCCTCGCTGATTCAAGTCGCATTAGCAGGAAATATTCTTCTCAATTAAAGAAGTTTATGTAGTAACCATAATAAAACATCCAACTAGTGATTCCTGTCCCGGCAGTCATGCTCAAGACCCAGGCTTTACGGCTGTCCCGTTTCAGATTCTCCTTATCTTCATAGACAAAGGCCGAATGGATCAGCATCCCCATGAAAAAAGATATGCCTAAAAAAGCCAGAAACAAAATGGCGATCATAACGGGTGAAAATTCCAGTTCGCCTCTCACCTGAGTTCCCCTCCTTTAATAATGAAGCCTGATCGAGCGATTCCAAAGTGCTCCAGTAAATCTGCCAGGCCAATCACCGCACCAAGAAGCATCGCTAACAACAGCACGACCTGACAAAATACGACAAAAACCTCCTTAGCGGTTTTTGTCTGTTTCCACCAACTGACAGCCACCGTCAACCCCACCACAATAATAGTAGAAACCAGATAATATCTAATTGACATAAACCAACTTCTCTCTGTTGTTCCACGGGAAATAAAATAAATCCTGACAGCCTCTGCCATAAAATTTAAGGCACCACCTCAATGCGAGTCACATTAGCCCATTTAGGGATATCATGAGGGACTCCCGTGACAATCACCACGCGATCACCCAACCGCAAATAATGTTTACGTTTCAACATACGAAACAAATCTCCAATATCATCAAGAAAGCCGTGGGAGAGATTGAGCCGAAATACATTGACCCCGACTTGACCAAATCACGGATATTCTTCTTCCTGCCTGTGGCCGGGCCAAGAGTAGCTATGATTTTTGTCAGTCGAACATCCATACAACCTCCATCAATTTAAGTGAGACGGTTGACTATATTCCTGGGCGCGGTTTCGCAACGGCATTAGCAAAAGATTCTTGAACGTCACCTCGTCCGGGTGCCTTATTGTATCAAGGCCAATAACAATCTCCGGTTGTTCTTTCAACGCCTCCTGTGTGTACGTACCCAATAAACGATCCCAGACAGAAAGGTTGAACCCATAATTTGAATTCGTCTCCCTGACTTCAACCGAATGGTGAATACGATGCATATCCGGAGTCACAATAATTTTCCTGCAAAGATGATCTATTTTACCCGGCAATGTAATATTGGAATGAGAAAAAAGAGCCATCACATTTAGAATGACCTCAAATACAAGAACGGTCAGCGGAGAAGGACCCAGAAGATAAACGATTGCGATTTTATAAAGCATCGATCCGAGAATTTCTATCGGATGAAAACGCAAACCAGAAGACACATCGAGATCAAGGTCGGAGTGATGCACAACATGAAACAGCCAGAAGAAAGGCACCTTGTGAACAATCACATGCTGGACGTAGATCGCAAAATCGAGAAAAACCACCCCTATAAAAAGTTCCATCTCACTGGGCCAGTCCAGAACATTGAGTAGCCCCCAGCCTCTACTTCCAGCAATTTTGGCCGCGCCCACCGCCGCCGCACCGAACACCAGCCTGGCCAACAAAGTGTTCAGTCCCGTGAGCCCCAGATTGATTCCCAGTCGGCGAGGTTTTGAGTCTACTATCGGATGCCTGGGAATAAACAACTCAAGAATCAGCATTATCAAGAATACTGAAATAAAAATCACCAAACGTAAGGTGTCTCCATCCATTTCCGTTATTCCTGTTTTAAAGCGGGAAGCAAATAACCCGGACAC
>CAJWQP010000051.1 GCA_913045445.1 uncultured Nitrospina sp.
GTTGTTTGAACGCTCAAGTGTTTCTAGCGAGGGTACTTTGTTAAATTCATTCACTGGTTTTACCTCTTTAGTGGAATGACCTTACCTGAAGGCTCGCCAGTAAGGATAGACATCAGCTTTCTTTTCCACGTTTCCAATGCCGAGTGAGGCCGCACGTTGTTATATTTGTCAATTTCATCCGTAATGACACGGAATGCATGGTTGATGGATTCAAACCGGTGTTTGGACACGAATTCTTCCTTGAGTATTCGGAAGAATCTCTCATCTCATCTCGTTTTGCTCCGGCGTATATGTGTTGTACTCCTGCTGAACACCATTATGAGTGACGCCCATCGCCCAGTGTTCGTCAAATATCGACCAGAGTTGTCTCATACCTGATCAGTTGCAGGGTCAAGTCCGCCTTCCGCTTTACAGTCCAACATTGAGTTTTATTCTTTCAGCCGTAGGCGGAGCCTGTAGATACTCAGCCTGTTAAATAAAAGAAATTTTAATTGACGCTAGACTCGATGAGGTGAGTCACACTCGCATCCATCATATCCAGCAATGGTCCGGGATACAATCCAATACAAAATACGAGGATAGCCAATGGAATCAGCGTAGCCAGTTCCCGATTTGATATATCCGGGAGCACTTTGGCGGCTTCTGTCGACGCCTCTCCCAATACCACCCTTTGGAGCATCCACAGCATATAGGCGGCGGCTAAAATAATACCGCCCATAGAGATAAAAACCATGGCAAAGCTGACATAGGAAGTCCCTACCAGGACTAAAAATTCGCCAATGAAACTACAAGTGCCTGGTAGCCCAAAGGCGGCGACTGAAAACAAAAAGAACATTGCAACAAACCTTGGCATGGGTTTGTGTAATCCGCCGTAGTCAGAAATTGCTCGACTGTGAGTGCGGTCGTACAATTGCCCAACACAAATAAATAAGGCCGCAGTGGTAATTCCGTGATTAAACATTTGCAGGACGGCACCCTGGATACCCTGGCTATTGAACACAAAAATTCCGAGAGTAACAAAACCCATGTGGGAAACTGAAGAATAGGCCACGAGCTTTTTAAGGTCTGACTGCGCCAAGGCCATGAATCCACCGTAAATAATAGCGGCAATCGACAGCCACAAAATGAATGGTGCAAAATAAATAGACGCTTCAGGGAAAAGAGGTAAGCAGACACGCAACAATCCGTAGGCTCCCATCTTGGATAAAGCTCCAGCCAAAATGACACTACCCGCAGTGGGCGACTCAGCATAAGCACCCGGCAACCAGGCATGCAAAGGAATCATGGGGACCTTGATGGCAAAGGCCAGAAAAAATGCGAGAAATAACCAGTATTGTGTAGAGGTGTTAAATGTGTAATCTGATAATTTCACCAGGTCAAATGTTTGTCCACCCTGGACATAGAGACCCAATATGGCCAATAAGAGAATAAGGCCACCGCCAATGCTATACAGAATAAATTTTAATCCGGCAGCGCTCCGGCCCGGACCTCCCCATCCCATCATCAAAAAGTACACACACACCATCGTTAGTTCCCAAAAAACATAGAAGAGCACCAAATTCAGCGAAATAAATACACCAAGCGTGGCTGTTTCTAACAAGAGAATGAGGATCATAAAAACACGCGGATTTGCTTTGATGGTGTTCCAGGAGAACAAAACGGCAATGGGGGTTAGCAAAGCAGTCAGGATGACCATGATAAGGCTGATGCCGTCTACACCTAAGGCATACTGAACCTTTAGCGTTGGCATTAATTCGAATCTTTCAACAAATTGCACACCGGCTTTTGCAAAATCGAACTGCCCCAAAATGATTACCGACAAGCCGAGGGTGAGAAGAGTGCTGACCAATGCTACACGATTGACCATCTCTCGGTCTCGGATAAAGCACAAGGCTCCAATACCAAAGACGGGAAGCACAAGTAGACAACTCAGAAGGTGGTTTAAGAGCATCGAATCAATAAATCCTTAATTCAAATAAATATTTCTACGATTTAGCATTTAGCTCAAAATATAAATAAGGCTCATAGCAAACACGAAACCAAAAATCAAAAAGAGAATGTTGTGTCCAATAAAGCGGGGCTTGGCTAAGGCTAACAAGTCGCCAAAAACCATAGTCTGACGGCTGAACTTTTCCATATTCTGTCGCATTTCTCTCGCTTGAGCTGATCGAGAAAACCGTTGGGCCAACCGTATAGTGGGATTGACGACATATGCATCATAAATTTCATCAACGTAGAATTTATTCCAGAACAGGACATACAACCAAGTCTTTCTCTCGCCTGGCCTGGCTCCTTGATGCTGAAAGTGAGCCTGTGAATAGGCAAAAGCCCAACCGGCGATAGCCATCCCTAAAGAAGCCAAAAGCCAAATCTGAAAACTCACCCCGCCAGACCCTTCAAGCAACAAAACACCTGGAAGCGCTAAACCTTTAGCCAAAAAGCCTGCGAACCAATTCCAAAACATAGTCAGCATGGTCCCTAGCAGGAGAGCCGTTATGAGAAGACCCATCAAAATGGAATGATTAACAAACTTTGGCTGAATGGAGTGACTCTCAGAATTCGGCTGTTCTGAGGTCGGCCAATAGGTTTTCGGGCCCTGCATGAACAACGATGTAATACTTCGGAAAAGATAAACGGAAGTAACAAAAACCGTTATCAAACCGATGACCCGGAAACCGATTGTTGCCGAGGCAAAGCCCGTAACTTCCCACAAATATTCATACGAACCAGAAAACAAGATGACGGGTGGCAGGCAAGCTAATAGCAAAGACCCTATATGCAAAACTCCCATGCCATGAGGCGAAGGATGCACATGGTCTCCATGCCCATGACCCGGTTCTACGGATCGAAGCGCATTGCCAGTGGACAGGAAAAAAAAGGCCTTATAACACCCATGTGCAAGCAGGTGAAAAATGGCCACTACAAACGCCCCCAATCCGCAAGCCATGACCATAAAGCCAATTTGGCTGATCGTGGAATACGCCAAAATCTTTTTAATGTCTGATTGGGTCAGAGAGACAATACCGGCAAACACTGCTGTCACGGCTCCGATCACCGCAATATAGGTCATCGCCACTGGGGAAAGAGCAATCAATGGACTCAATCGCACTAACAAAAACGGACCAGCGTTTACCATGGTTGCGGCATGGATTAATGCAGAAACAGGTGTGGGAGCTTCCATAGCAAACGGCAACCATACATGAAATGGAATCTGCGCAGATTTACCCATCGCACCGGTAAATAAAAGCAATGAGATAAGTGTTACGGATTTAAAATGGAGATCAAGACCCATCCACGCCAGGACATTTACTGTATCGTTAGCCATGGTCGGAGCTTGCTCTAAAATCTGAGGAATATCGAGTGTGCCAAATGTCCTAAACGTAAGAATCACACCCAGGCCGAATCCTACATCAGCTACGGCATTAACCAAAAATGCTTTGGTTGCAGCTTGCCCGGCTGAATTTCTAGCTGCCGCATGAGAAATCAGCAGGTATGAACAGATCCCCATGACCTCCCAAAAAAAATAAAGCATAAGCAGGTTGCGACTCATTACCAGCATTAGCATGGAAAAAGTAAAGAGTGCGGTCACCGCGAAAAACCGATTGTACTTGGGATCATCAATCATGTATCGAGAGGAGTACACATGAACCACAGTACTGACACCAGATACCAAAAGCAGTAGTAGCACCGTCAACTGATCGACATACAAACCTAAGTCAATCGTTAAATTTCCAGACTCCAGAAGAGTATAAAGGGGTACTTCAATAGGGCCATCGTTCAAGACCTGAACAAAAGCAAGAATCGACAATATAAAAGAGCCTGCAATTGCAGGGATCCCTATTTTATGACTATTGCGAAACTGGCTACCACACAGCGCCAGCAGAACAAACGCCAACAAAGGGAGAAGCGGAATAAAGATGTACACAAAATCCATCACGGCAAATTAGCTTTGTTAAAAAAAATTAAAATCCCTCGGGGATAACCGATTCAAAAATTAATCCCACAACAAAGTCACTTCCCAATCCCAACGCCATAATCCCAAAAGTCAGAATGCCCAAACTCATCCTTATGGGAAAGGGTGTCTCAAGAACACGAGGTTCAGTTAGAGGGCGTGGTTCTTCGGCCCACATATGCTGGAACATTCGAAAGAAATACAAGGCGGTCAACATACTCGTGACCAAAATAGTAGCAACAGCAAAGTATTTTTCCGCCTCCAGTGCACCGACGACCAAGTACCATTTCCCGAAAAAACCAGCAGTCGGAGGAATGCCCACCATGGACAATGCCGAGACAAGCAATGCAGCCGATACCCATGGCATGTTTCGTCGCAAGCGCACAAGATCTGCCACTGTATTCGCACCACATTGATAGACAGCGGCTCCAGCCACACCAAAAAGCGCCGCTTTCATCAAGGTATCTGCCAGAACGTAAAACAATCCTCCCGCAAATCCTGTTTCAGTCCCCAGACTGAAACCCAAAACAAATAACCCCATCGAGGAAACACTGGAATACGCCAACATGCGTTTGAAATTTTCTTGCCAAATTGCAAGGTAAGCTCCAACAATCGCCGCCACAGCACCAATCCAACCCAGCACCACCAGGACTGGAATTTGTACGCTCACCGCATCCATTCCAAAAACCCAAAAGGCAATGCGGACGAAAGCATATAATGGAACTTTCGTCACAACCGAGGCCAGTAAAGGAGTGGTCGAGTTCGGTGCGTAGGTATACGCATCGGGTAACCATCCATGTAATGGGAACAATCCCATCTTAATGGACAACCCTAAGACAATGAATAACAAGCCTGTCAGTATCGCCCGAGAATCGAGAAGTCCCGGAAGTTGTTGCGCCATATCTACCATGTTGAGCGTTCCGGTTGCCGCATAAAAATACCCCACGCCCAACAAGTACAGGGATGCCCCAATGGTACCGAGAATCAAATAACGAAAAGCCGAAAGAAGCGAACGGCCTCCAGTCACACCAACCAGAACATAACTAGCCAGTGAACCAATTTCTAAAAAAACAAACAGGTTAAACAGGTCTCCGGCCAATACCATTCCACCCAAAGCGGCGATCAACAGAAGAGACAGAGAATAAAATGGTATCAATCGGCCGGATAATTCTTTTTTCACCAGAGGGCCTGCCTGCACAAGGGCAATTAGCGAAACGATGCTAATCGCCACCATCAGGATCCCGCTCAACCCATCGATCACCCACTCAATGCCAATAGGCGGTGCCCATCCCCCAAATTCGTGAGACAGTGGTCCATGCGATACAGCCTCACTCAACCCAATGACCGATACAATACTTAGCAAAACCAAGGCACCGAGAGCAACCGGGCGACAAAGCTTCTGATTAGTGAAACCGGCAACGGGTATTGCAATTGCGGCAAAAAATGGAATGGCGAATAAAAAACCTGGTAGGCTTGAGGTCATTGCATCTTTTCCAATATCTGATCTTCTTCCAATGTGTTGTACTTTCTGTACAAAGCAATAACCATGGCAAGCGAAACGCCAAGAGTGCTAACTCCGACTACAATCGCCGTGAGCATCAACACATGGGGAAGCGGGTTCGCGTAGGCTTCGGGTGGCAAAGCCAGCGCAGAAGGCATAAGAATGGGGATTGTTCCTTCCTCTTTCACTGCCAGGGTAATAAAAAATAAAATGATGCTGGTTTGCATGATGTACATGCCGATGAGTTTTTTGACCAGGTTGAGACACACCACCATGATATACATGCCTAAAAGAAACAGGATGATAAACGCGACAAAATGAGGTCGATAGAGAAGTATGTCAGCCATGCTATTTCCCCTCCTCTTCCCCGCGTTCTCTCAAACTATAATAAATCGAAACAGCTGTAGCAGCGACCGTAAGCGTAACGCCTGTTTCAATTCCCAGAATCCCCCAATGCCGTCTGGCAGAAGTCTCCATACCCGGGATGGGCAGTTCTCCGTAATTTAAAAACTCCCCTCCAAGGATAAGTGGAAGCAGACCGATTCCCGCATAAAGCAAAATGCCGACCGCGCCTAAAATAATGGCTCGTCTTTCAAGCACGGCCAGGGAACCTTGAATGCCAAAGGCAATGACTGGCAAAATGACACTAGCCGCGAACAGCGTTCCCGCCTGAAACCCGCCACCCGGACTATCGTGTCCATGAATAAGCACATACAATGCAAAGAGCTGAATAATGGGTGTGAAAACTCTGGCAAGGGTGTGAACTATTACACTGTCATGTGGCCGAATCATCTCTTCTCCTTAATAACATCCAACAGCCTATCCCTGCGGTAAATATGACAGTGGTCTCGCCCAAGGTGTCGAAGCCTCGATAGTCGGCCAACACCGCTGTCACCACATTTGGGGTATCTGTTTCCTCCAGACTCTTTCTTAAGTAGTGGGAAGAAACATGTTTACTGGGCAGCGATTCAGGGTCCCCGACCACTGGTAGGTCCACGGACCCAAATAACAGGAGAAAACCAAGGACCCCCAGACTCCCTAATGTAACCATCCGCACCTGTAATCGTTTGTGAACCTCTTCCTGGTGAGAGGTTAGAAACAAGGCCACCAAAAAAAACAAGGTGGACAAGCCGGCACCCACAACAGCTTCGGTAAAGGCCACGTCAACAGCTCCGAGACCAGCCCAAAGAAGTGCCAGAAAAAAACTATAAGCCGCCAAGGTAAGCACCCCACTCAAGAGGTCGCGAACAAAGACGGCACCCAGTGCCGTCACAACCGACAAAAGAAGAAGAAGATAGTCGTCAAATAACGTCATTTTTTCTCCTTGATCCAAGGTCTCACGCCATTTCGGAGAGCTGCTCGCAGGGTCGCATGGGATATAACTGGATTAAGATGCCAAAGGGCAAGAAGAATCAAAAATATCTTTACATCAGCAAGGGTAAGCCCTTGATAAAAAGCAACCCCTGTCAAAACAAAAAAGTTGCCCAAGGTATCGGTAATGCCTAACGCATGAGACCTTGAAAAAACATCAGGCAAACGAATGACGCCAATTGCCGCAACCGTCAGAAAAAAGAGACCAATAAAAATTAATAGGGTGTCCACTGTTAACATTCCCGAGTCCTTTTTTGCTCTAGATATTTTCCTACTGCCAGTCCACCAATAATATTAAGTACGGCATAGCCCAACGCGATATCAACAAACATTTCCAGTCGCTCATACAGGCTTCCCAAAATGGTCAACATAATGATGGCCTTGGTTGAAATCCCATTCAGGCCCAAAATCCGGTCATAGACCGTGGGGCCCCGAAACACCCGATACATATAAACAAGAATAAGTATGGTGATAGTGAGGAAGAAAAAATGGTACAGCGTAATCATCAGGTTTGCCCCCTTGAATGGAAAACCTCGGCAATTTTTTGTTCCATGCTTCTCGACTCCAGTTCGTTGGACGATTCGTCATCCAGCGCATGAATCACCAATTTACTGGAGGAGACCTCAATCGTGACAGTCCCCGGAGTCAAAGTAATGGAATTTCCCAACAATACAACTGCTGTATTACTCCCAAGATTCGTAGGATATTGAACGAGTCGCGGATTAATAGGAAGCTTCGGGTCAAGAATAATTTTCGTAATATTCAGACTGCTCTTTACAACTTCCCAAAATAACCAAGGCAGATAAAGGACAAGTCGTGCAAGAGGCAATGGTGGTTCATCCAAATGTTGAGGTTCGGTATTTATCCAGGCAATCAAAGCGGCACCAAAGAATCCAATTGAAAGATGAAACGCATCCAGCTTGCCGGATAACAGGATCCAAAGCCCGAAAAGCCCGATAGTTTTTAGAATGAGTGTTCTTGGTGACATAGCTCTGTTTTATCCCAGCCGCATGGTTTCCCACATCGCATTCGAGTTGTACCGATGAAACTCAAACGTTTGAGGGTCCAGGGCTACAAGATTAAGCCATTGGTTATGAAGCAACTGTTGTAGGATCGAGTGTTTTTGAATGATAGATGAGATTACACTCGGTGTCTGTTCGATGATAGCCAGGAGTCTCATGGGCTCATGATAGTGAGATTCCCCGTTATTAACCGTCTGCAAAGGGAATCCCATCTGCAAATCGCTTTGGCTTCCAAGCATCATACCAACGCCCCCAACAACATTGTGTAATACCTTACTGCCACTTCCATACGTCCATGGATCAACGGCGGAAAAATAATAACCCGTATTGATCCACTCCCCGACAATTAATGGCGCAGTCATAATTTTTTCGAGGATGGCACCTTCAGGATCAGCAATAGGGTCATAAGAATGCAAGAAAACCCGACCCCCTAAATCCAAGCCTTTGGTCATTTTTCTTCTTCCTATAATAAACGCACCATTGCCCGCCAACCCCCATTCGGGTCGAGTATTCGCCCAATCGCAACTACGATCATCTACATGAGAAAAAGCCTGTTCCGGAGAAATTTCAGTAGGCGCACTGGGGATTCGATGGCATCGCTCAAGTGCTTGCTCGGCACCCGCATTTTTAAGATCAAGATTCAGGTTCTGCAGATCTTCTTTATGCGAGTCAGGCAATTCTTCCAGGTCATAAAAAACAATCCGGTCCGTAGTCGTGTTATGTTTTCCCGGAAGAAACCAGGTGTCTTCGGGAATTGGCAATCCATTTTCCTTGAGAATACGACGAACCTCAGGGTCATTCGCCATCGCGGCAAAAACCCGCGCGTTGGCATCACCCGGCGCTCCCCCGCAAGCCCCGCAGTCCAATGCCCCATAATAGGGATTATTGTCCGTCTCGCTCCCATGGCCACAGAGGCACACCAACCGCGCGAAATTCTTAGTGAGCCCCATTGCACGCAAACCATTTTCAATAAATGTCGCCCGCTCCGAAAGAGAAAACCCTGGAGTAAGCCCATCGGGAATTTCTGTCGCATTTACTTCTCCGACCCTTGGATTTTCTGGATCAGATGGCGTTGAAATTGAGATCTGGGTCTGTACTGAATGAGTGAAAAAGCTATGGACGGTGGAGGTCATGGCACGAAATGTTTTTTGAAGTAAAGTCTTGCCCACTAGCCCCAGACTAAAAAAGAGCCCCAATACATCAATTACCATCATCGACCCAATAGGATGATGCTTCAAGTCGTGAAAAAGATGTTGCCCCAGTTGGCTCCAGCGAGTACCGGAAGAATATTTTTCTAACGCCGCTCCTTCGCCCAATCTAGGTGTCTCCATCACGGCGTTGCCAGGAGTCAATAACACCGGGCATAAAGAAGAATGTTGATTACTATCAAAAGCCTGGTGGTTAATGGGAATGCCAAAAAACCCTGCAAACCCCAACGTTTCATAGGGACCTTGGACTTCAAGATGGCGGCGAAATGATTCAGAGCGCACATCGATACAAAAAACGAGTTGTGCATGGGGACGAGCTTCCAATTCTGGCACCGTTCCGCGATGCGCTGAAATATTTTCCAGCAGTTTCTGTCGAAAAGAATCCTCGTAGGCCTCAAGCCATACCTGCCCATGCTGGTCAGCAGGAAAATGATCTAACCATTGCAACAACACCTGGGCATCAGCAAGCAAGAGATCGCGGACTTCTCTTGGAGACAACTCAAGAAACTGTGCCAAATGGAATAATCGCCAAGCATGTTGACATACTTTCTGTTTGGCTGGGTCTCCGGATTGTTGTCCTGCCCCACTTCGCTTGTGGTATTCTTCGGGTCGATCATTCCAATATGCGTTCAGGCTAGAAACCGTCCCATCAACTCTCCATTCCTGTTGGCATTTAATTTTGGTCAGCTCAACTTCATAAAATAAGCGGACGGCCAGATATTGTGTGGTGTCAATAGGGTGTTTTTGTTGAGCATGGTATATTGGGTGCTCCCCGTATATTGGGTGTTCCCCAAGCCACCGTATGTATCTCGTCCAACCCGGTAGTAAAGATAGTTGCCTTGAGAGGTAGTCTTCCCATCGTTCCTGGGGAATTTCGAGTTGATGCAGGCTTGAATGAATCGCCTCTTCTGGAGTTGCGGGAAGGCTATGAACTTTTTGCATGAAATCTGTAATCCCGAGAAGCTGGCCCGAAAAATCCTTCTGCGCCAGGTTCCGCCATACCTGGTAGAAACCTTCTTCCCGGCCCGGCATTTCCCAGCCAGCCAACCCTTCATCGGTAAATGCTGTCACCCATTTGATGAGTTGATTATTGATTTGACCGACCACCCCACCACCCTCAGTCAGACTATCAACCCAATCGCTGATGGTTCTCTGCGGCGGCAGGGAAATGGGTGCATGCGTTTGAAAATCCTCAGATATTGGTGACGGAGTATGAGAATCAGATAGCTCAAGTGTGGCTAATACACTCTGCCATAAATCAGTCAGGTAGGCCTCTTCCGGATACTCCTGAAGCGGCACAGATTCCTTGATGGTTTGTTCAATGATTTTTTTTCGGGATTCTTGAGAAAGATCATGCCGAAACTGTTTTGTAGCTCCACCACCGCTTAACTCCCACTCCAGGAGGGATGGCGGCAAACCCTCGAAGCCATAAAGTGCGTGTAATTGCCAAACATCTTTTTGGGTAATCTTTTGACTTCCAACTTCAATAGAGACTTGGCCTTCTAGGCTAGGCCCAACCCTGGAAAAAGCGTGCTTAAAACTTTCTTTAGTAATACGACCATTTCGATAAAATTGACGATACTCCTCATTCGCAAGATACCCACTTCCACCAAGGAGGTCTTTGCCCTTTCGAACAGCCTGATCAAACGGCAGATACTCCAGTCCATGAATGGGATTCTGCGCGACCATGGTCCGCATGGGCCAAAATGGCGCTATTGGCTCACTGGCGTTCAGCACAATTTGCCGAACCTGATCACAATCTTCTGGATATAGAGGCTTCATTAAATTGTATCTACCATGAGAGATATTTCCCTCTTGTATCGAGTTCTTTAGCGTACTCCTCGCAAAGGAGAACACTCAACTTAGCCCGTTTTTATTATCCGAATCATTCTTTTCAGTGGCATCTCTAATTTCTTAAGATTAATTAATCGGTTAAGTTTGTTTAAAACTTCATCGAAGATGATCAAACACTGGCCATATAACTTGATTGAAATCATCTTTTAATTAGCCTAATCAGGTCATATACTTGTCGATGTTTCTCAATATTATGCCGCAGAGGCTTGCGACTAAAAACCCTGTACACATTCCTCCTCCCATCACGAATATGTTCCAAATACCTGTCAGCTTCAAGCTCAACAATGATACGCTGAACCGCGCGTTCCGTAATTCCAACCTCCACAGCTATATCCCGAATCCGGGCAGATGGGTTTTGAGCCAGGCACAATAAGACATGTGAATGATTCGTCAAAAAAGTCCACGATGTGGTAGCCATGTTTTCCGCCCTAATTCTCAATCCTAAGTAGAGGAATTAAAAAGTTCTAAAATTTAACTTTCGCTCCGATAAATATAAGAAATATCTGTTCGCTAAACACAGGAAATAAAATACACGAAATTCTTGTCGGTAGTCAAGAAATTTTCTTATGCAAAAATTATTCGAAATTAATCAACAGAAGAATTGGATTCTCGGTGTGTGGGTGCGGTCTGAATTTGAAACAGATCTACCCTCTATGGGAGGAAAAAATGGGAAGTTCCGTTGCAGAATGTTAAAAATAGATATAACTGCTTAAAATTAAAGCAAAAGGCATTATAACGACCCACCTCGGCTGTGACCGGAAAAACTTATTGTGAATTAAGGCTTTAGTGTGAAAATGTATGATAATTGTATCGTGAAGATCGACGGACTTGCCAATTATGTATCATTTTTTTCAATTCCTTGCAAAATACCGGAAAAAATAAAACTATTCCTTTCAGTACAGAGTTTTAGTTTTGTTATATTACTAAGGTATACCATACCCCTCTTTATTCATTTTGCTACAGTGGCGGTGCTGACGGGAGATTGGGTTTGACGGTATGTAGGATAATTATTTTAGGGAGTGGAGATGTTTAAATTTAGAGATATGACAATAGGGAAAAAAGTGGGTTTTGGTTTTTGGGTCATCAACCTAATTTTAATGGGAGTAGTATTGCTCATTATTCAACAATTAAAAACTATGGAGATAGTCACTAAGAGGGTTGTCGAACTTCGAACTCCCACAGCTCATGCCAGTCTTATGATGTTAAATGGTATCAACCATTCGCTGGCTTCTCTGCGTGGATGGATTATTTTGGGAGACCCGATATTCCAGGAAGAACGATCCATTGCATGGGAAGAGCAAATCAATCCATCCCTGCAGTTGATGCATGGGCTTGCTCCTAATTGGACAGACCCAGAAAATCAAGTCCGGTTAAAATCTATCGAAGAAGAAATCAATTACTTTAAAATGGCTCAGCAGAAGATTGAAAATATAGCGCAAACCTCTGAAAATTCTCCTGCACAGAAAATCCTGTTTGAAAAAGCTGAGCCTTTAGAAAAATCTATCATTTCCATGGTCTCTGAAATGATCCAACTGGAAATGAAAGGCAAGGCGAGCATCAAACACCAACAACAGGTAGAAATACTCGCTAACATAGAGACCGCGGTTAGTCTGGCGTTGGAGAGAGCTGATGAATTTTTATTATCTGGTAAACAGGAGTTTAAAAAGGAATCCCAGGAAAATTGGCAAAAGAGTGTGGAGTATATGAAGGTGTTACAAAGTAGGAAGAATAGTCTAGCTAAAAAACAGGCACAAAATTTTAAAAAATTAAATAGTGGTCTCGAACAATTGGGCTCACTTTTGGAAGAGATTGTTCGTATCCGGTCTGGAACAGATTGGAATCTGGCCAATCATTGGGTGAAAACCGATGCCGCCCCCGTAGCATTTCGAATTAAGGAACTCTTGAGCGATATGACATCAGTTCAGGAGGAATTGTTAGAAATTGATGTTGAGGAGATTTCCAGCAGAACTCATTATTTGATAGTTCTTCTGGTGGCATTATTTTTTTCGGTGGTGTTGATAAGCGGCATATTGGGAGCAAACATCACTCGTTCAATCAGCGAGCCGATTCTCGAAGTTTGTAAACTGGCAGATGAACTTGCTCACGGAAATCACAAGAATAAACGCCTGCCCGTTCTTGCCCGAAATGAATGGGGTACCCTAAGCCAAAGCTTCAACGAACTTTTAGACAGGTTGCAGGAAGAAAAACAACAAAATAAAGGCTAAATTATTGAAAAAAAGATTCCGATATATTAGTAGAATCACTCATCGATAGATGTCACTCTTGATCGCACTGACAACTCAAGACCGTTTTCTTTAAATTTCTTTTTCCATTCGCCAACCCTGGACATGACCCTGCGGTCCACAAGTTTCGTTTCTGTAATATCCAGAGTGACCCGTTTTCCTTTTTTTAAAAAACGCTGGAGATGCTGTCGTAGAGGGATCCAGGAACTAAAAATAATGGAACCCCGCAAGAAAATAGTGACAGACTGATCCCTTTCAGGAATGATCTTGGCATTCAATCTAAAGATGGAGCCCCCGCGAATAAAATGGATGACAATCCTGACTCCAATTCCAATTGCTAACCCCTTTAAAAGATCCGTAGCAAGGACACCCAATATGGTAGACACAAAAACTATAAACTGGTCTTTTCCCTCGCGATAGATAGACATAAATTCATGGGGAGAGGCCAGACGATATCCTGTGATTACCAATAACGCCGCCAAGGCAGCTAGAGGAATTTGATTAATGACACTTGGAACCAATGCAACGCAGATAAGTAAAAACATCCCGTGATAAAAGTTTGCAAAACGGGTTTTTGCTCCATTATCAATATTGGCCTTACTTCGAACAATCTCAGAAATCATTGGCAACCCGCCAATGAAAGCCGACATGGTGTTTGCTATACCAGTGGCTAACAAATCTCGATCCAAATTTGTTTTTCGACCCCACGGATCGATCCCATCAATAGCCTTTGCACTTAGAACACCTTCTAAACTTCCAATAATCGCAAATAAAACCGTATATTTAATTCCAGTCTCCGTGGTTATTCCTGAAAAATCAGGAAAAGTCACGGCATTCAACAAGTTGCCTGGAACATTGACTAAAAAATTTTGACCTAACTTGTAGATATGATTATTGAACGTATAAGACCCCTCCACCCCAACCGCCAAAACTGTGCCAATGGGAACAGTTATTAATAGCATCAGCATGGGGGCAGGAATAATTTTCAATTTTGGATTTTTAATATATCCATAACCCAAAACAATGATAATACCCATTATTCCAATCATTCCCACTTTGGGATTCATATTTATTATGAAGGAAGGAATGCCAGCGAGTAACTCCAGGGGAGAGCCCTGCGGATTCAAGCCCATTAATACCGGAAACTGTTTGGAGATAATGATAATTCCAATGGAAGCTAGTAAACCGTGAATTGCCGCTTTCGGAAAAAGATTTACAAGTATTCCTACGCGAAAGAGTCCGAGGATAATTTGGTATACGCCTGCCACAACCCCAACACCCAGTGCCATACGATAGGCCTGAAAGTCTTTCGCTGGGTCCACCCCTCCCGTAAACCCAAAATCCTGAACGCAACCTAATGCAATAACAATCAAACCAGCAGCGGGTCCCTTGATTGTAAGTTCTGAATCGCTAATGAAGGTAGCAACCAGACCGCCAACAATTGCCGTAAAGATACCCGCCACTGCGGGATATCCTGAAGCCAGAGAAATTCCCAGGCACAGCGGCAAAGCAATAAGAAAAACTAAAAAACCAGAAAGGATGTCGTGTTTAGTATGGGTTTTAAACCCATCAAGATTGCCCTTGGGAACTTCAATATGATCGGATGACAGACTCATAGATATTCTCCATCTTTTGGTAATCTTAAAACCAAAACCGCACTGGCATTCTCCCAGCCAGAAAAAAAATAACTTAAAAAACATGAAAAGTTAAGCTTTTTTTGTTTTTTTTGTTTTTATGAGGATGTTTCCAGGAAAATAAGTTTTAGTTTGATTACATCAATT
>CAJWQP010000052.1 GCA_913045445.1 uncultured Nitrospina sp.
TGCTACACGGTGAACAGGATATGGAGGTTCTGGAACATATTCTTCGATGTATCCTTCATCTTGATCAAACCAATGAACGTGCCGATGATTTTACCGAATGCGTGAAAGTGCAAAACCCTGATGGTGGCTGGTCCAAGCAATCGCACACCGACAAGACTTCAATGTGGATCACGACATTTGTTGCGCTGAAAATTTGCCGGGGCAATCTTATTCTTAAGAATTCAAAAATTGAAGAGTCGATTCAGCGTGCTCTTGAATATGTTCTTTCCTGTCAGGAAGAAGACGGGCACTGGGCCGACCCTGAATGGTCGCATCTGGACACCACTTGTTCCGTGACGGTCTTTTTGACCGTTTATCAGGTCACGCATGATCAAAGGGACGATGAACGGATCAACAAAGCTCGCAGACGGGGATATGATTTCATCATAAACTGGCAACGTGAATCCGGATTGTGGAAAGACGATAAGTTTCATCCTGCCGGTATTGAAACGACCGCGCACCTCATGCAATATACCCTCGTGCCCGGATATTTTATGGATGGAATAGAATATGCCCAGAAAATATGTCTTGAGGCGGCCGACAGCATGGTTGCCGAGCAGGCAGAAAACGGATCGTGGGATAGTGAAAATATGGATCACACAATGGATGCCTGCCGCAATCTGATGCTGGTAGCAGACACCTTCAAGCAAAAAGATAAATACGCCGCTGTTATCCAAAAAGGAGTGCGCTGGCTCATGGATGAGAAAAATGAACAGGGCTGGGGTGACTATAAAGAAGAACCCAGCAATATCGAAAGAACCGGGGATGGGTTAGACACGTTACTCAAGTACCGAAGGTTTTGTTCCGATAAACCGATGGCGCATTTCTGGGCTTATAGTAAGTAAAAAAAATTACTTTATTTTATTTTTGCGGCAATTATAATGGCCCCCATGCAAGCCGTTATCCTTCTAGCGGGATATGGGTCTCGTCTCAGCCGCGACGACCTCCCTCACAAAAGTCTTTTACCTTTCGATGGAGAAACTCTGCTCTCCAGACATCTGACCTTCCTGCAGGCTTTGGATATAGAGCGTGCTCACCTTGTGCTTGGCCACAATAAAGAAACAGTTAAGGAATATGTTCGCGGCCTGAACCTTGCGATGGACTGCAACTTTATTGATAATGATTTGTACCGGACCACAGGTAACACTTTGTCCGTGGTGATGGGGCTTCGTCACTGTCACGGAGATGTTCTCATCCTTGACGGAGATGTGCTCTACCCCCAGGCGGTGTTTTCCGATTATGTGAAAAATTCCAAGCCAACATCCTTCGCGTTGGTTTCCGCTGATGTGGATAATACCGAATCGACCAAGGTGCTTATTCGGCCCGATGGCATCATTGAATCGTTTGTCACCAAGCGGGACTTGACTCCGGAAGAGAAATTGGATTTCGAATTCGGCGGTGAGGCTATTGGATTCTTTAAATTTTCCGCCGAAAACTGCAAAAAATTTATCGAGCATTATGAAAAATTTGAATCCGATTGCATCGAAGTCCTGTGGGAAATCCCCTTCACCGAATTTGCCAAATATGTAAATCTTGACCCCTGGATCATCACCCAGGGTCCTGCCTGTTTTGAGATCGATACCCAGGAAGACTATCTGGAGGCCTTGGCCAGTTTCAATGCAAACAGGGACAAGTACTGATCGCCTTTCTTCCCTCACCCGCAATGGAATTTATTTCTACTGCGGGTTTTTTCATTCCTTCCTTTCTTCAGGCGTTCCAATCATGGTTTAATAAAACGAATGGCCTGATAAATATTTCTATTCCAGATGGAGATGCGCATGTTATCCCGATACAAGGCGGTTTTTTTTGATGTTGGCGGAACGCTACTTCAGGTGGAGCCTTCGGTGGGAGAGGTATACGCGATCCATGCCCGTCCGTTTGGGTTTAATGGTTCAGGCGAAGAATTGGATCACCGTTTTAAAAAAGAATGGAGAACAGCGGGAGGAATTGCGGCCCTGGGTAAAAAGACTGGCGAAGAAGAGGAAAAGTTATTTTGGAGAGATATTGTTTTCCGGGTCCTTGAACCTTCTGGCGGACTCAATAATTTCGAACATTACTTTGAAACGGTTTATGAGGCGTTTTCAAGAAAAGACCACTGGCACGTTTTTGATGATGTGATGGATTCGGGTGTTTTTGATAAATTGAAAAAAAGCGGAATTATTTTAGGGGTTATATCGAACTGGGATTCCCGTCTTCATGCCATTTTGAAAAGCATGAACCTTGCCGGTCATTTCGATTTCATTCTGGCTTCGGCGGAAGTGGGATCGGCCAAACCGGATGAAACAATTTTCGCTGAAGCGCTCAAAAGAAGCGGGGTAAGCGCTCACGAGGCCTGCCATATAGGGGACGAACCACGGGCCGATGTACAGGGTGCCAACAACTCGGGAATCGATGCGATACTGATTGATCGTAAGGGAAAATATGAAAAAGAAGACTTCACTACAGTGCGTTCTTTTCTGGAATTACTTTAAAGGCATATTTGCTCAGAGGTTTTGTCAGGAGGGAGCCACCAACAATGTCGAGCGAGACTAAAAAAAGGTAAATCTGCCTGGAGGGTGTGTCAGGAGGGTTAGTAGCCTATGACCTTGTGAAGTTTGGCATTTTTAAAATCGGTATTCTTGATTTTAGCTTTGTCTAAATTGGCTTCGGTCAGGTCGGCTCCGAAAAAAGAGGTTCCTTTCATATCGGCTTCTCTCAGGTCGGCTTTTTTCATAATGGCGTTAGTAAACTTGGCATCCATCATAAAAGCTCTGATAAATTTAGCCTCGGTGAGATCGGTGTGATAAAAAACTGAACCCATGAGTTCTGCCTTGCACAGGTCGACCTTTTTCATTTTCGCATCGCGAAAGTTACATTCCTCAAGGAAAGTTTTTTAAATTTGACGTTATGCATTGCGGTGTAATGAAAATCGCACCCGGAAAAAGTTAATCCACTCAAGTCAAAATTGGGGAAATCCAGTCCGGAAAGATCCATTCCGACAAAGTTCTCCTGTCCTTTTTCCTCGATCATAAATCTAAACTGTTTAATCGTTAAATTAGCCACGCGGAATTCCTTAAGGTTCCAAAAGAAATTATAGATTTACAGCATAATGGGGAAATGCGCTTTTCATAACAGGAAAAATAAAAAAGTACCGAAAAATTAACGTGTTACGTCAAAACCTGACTCTGGTCGGAGAACTTTCAAAGGGCCATTCGATCTTGTAAGTTCCCATATTAGATAGAGATAAAAGGGGGTGTACTCGAACCAGGCGATCCAAACGGAATATTGTGCGAGGTCCTGATAGTCAAAATAAAAATCAAGATAGTAGAGTCCGACCAGACCGGTAAGAAGGATCAGCGATCTGTAATGAAACAAACAGAGAAAGGGAACGGTCCAGCACAGGTACCAGGGATTTTGCACGGGACTGATCAGAAACACGAGGGTCATGACTATAAAAAGGTTTCGCACCCATTCCTGAGGCGAATCTGCGCCTGGAATTTTTTTAATCAGCAGAAAGCCAACCGATACCAGAACAACTATCGCCATGATGTTTTTGCCAAGTATCATGCTGTTACCGAAAACCGGAATAGCCGTATCAACCCCCAGTTCCAGAATGTCCTTGAGAAAATAAAGCAGAAGAGCGAACAGACTGTCGTTGCTTTGCCAGTACATGCTATAGGTTTTTAATCCTGCAAAAGCTTTTTCTCCAATACCAATAAAAGGCAGATAGCACACGCCAACAACCACGCAAAATAAAAATAAATGAAGCGCGGGAACAGACGCGCCCCGGTTTCCACTTTGTCGCGCGAGCAACCAGGACCGCTGAAGATAAAAAGGGAGCAGGATTCCGGAATACAATTTCCCGAGAACGCTCAGGGCGAGAAAAAAAACAGAACCCGTCATGCGCCCGCGTACCAGAAAATATACGGAAACGCATAGACAGGAGATACCGATGATGTCGAGATGTGTGGAATTAAAAGTTTCTTTGAGGATCAACGGCGACCAGAAATAAACGAGACTGAAATTCTGGTTCAGGTGCAACGATCTCAACGTGAGGACGATGAACAGCATCGCCATTAAATCGAATACCAGAAACAATATTCTCAGGGTGAGCAAGCTGTCTGTTTTTATATGTTGCGAAAGGCGGAACACAATCTGTGCCAGAGGTGGATAAATGGTGGGAACATCCGGGTGGTTGATACGCTCCATAAATTTCAGTGCTGTGGCATTTTCCCATTTCAGGTCGCTGAGAACAGCCAGCTCACTTTGATCGTGCTCGTTGTAACGCGAATGGAAATAGACCGGATTCTGGATTTTTAAAGATCGGTACTCGTTGATTTCGTCCGGAGCGTATTTGAAGGGGTTGATCCCGTGGGTAAATACTTTTCCATCCCACAGGTAACGGTAGACATCGTCCTCCTGTATTTGCTGGGACGGAAGAATGGCGGCGCGAAATAGCAATCCGAAAACGATAAGCGTCCAGAAAGTTTTCTGGTTCCAGGCGGAGTTAAAAACGTGAGCACAGGCCAGCGCATAAAGAATGAACAGGGAAAAATAGACAGCAAGATATTCAAGGATGGGTCGCTCAGAGTAACCCTCGCCCCAGTTAAATTCTTTGGAAAGGAAGGTCAGACCCAGGTAAAGAACCAGGCTGAAGAGGCCAAGAGCTGTGAGGTAGGCGCGTGAAGACATTATTTATAACAAGGGTTACGATGATAGACGAATTTATCGGGATATACTTTTTATCTTATTTTAACTGTATTATGAAAAAATGGCGGCCCAGGAGAGCGAACAACTCAAAAGTCTATAATTATCAATGGTATCACAGGAATTCGCGATTTTTAAAGAAAAGCAGACTGGCTGCCGGGGGGGCCAGTTCGTTGGTTTCCTCATCCAGCAGTAACAGGCTACAGGCATCCGCCTTCATAACGCTCCTGGCTATTTCCATGATGCTATCGAGGAGTTTGGTGAGATTAAGTTCCGAATTGAGAAGCGAAGTGACCTGATAGCAGATTTCAAGCTGGGTGACTCGTTCCTTTCAGTTCAGTAATTTCTTCTTTGCTATCAGCCATTTCACCTGTTGCGGGGCAAAAGGAAGCACATTTCCTTGCTAACCGGGAAAAGTTAGTGGATTGTGATACGTTGAAAAATATCTTTATATTATCAATTAACATAGCTAAAATAAGAGAAGGATTCAAACCATAAAAAGTTTTACTCGTTCAGATTGATGATTCAAACGAAACGAAAAAGCTGGGAAAGTATTCGCTCCGTGCTGGGAGGTTCATTGACCCGGCCCGATTCTGAAGATCCTCAATCAATAGGATGGTATGATTTTCAATGGAAACTTATAGTCGGTGAAGACCTGACGGCTGTAACGCAGGTTGATAAATTGTCGGCGAAAAGCTTATTTGTTACCGTGTCCGATAAAAAATGGTTTCCTGCGCTGAAATCTTTTCGCAAAAAAATTATTGCGGAGATTAATCAGAGTGCAGGATCAGTCCTGTTGACCAGAATTGTTTTTCAGGAAGGTACCGTCATCAGTCCTGTTGCTGATAAGGGTGTTCCCGTGGTACGGAAACAGAGTTCTCAGGAACAAAAGAAAACAGAAGGAACCGAAGCTATGGCAGAAGATGAAAGCTTGCGAGATATTCTTGACCGCATTAGTAAAAAATTTCAGATCGTTCCACTCGCACTGATGTTGCTGTTTGTTTCCAATTGTACGACTTTGCCGGTAGAGCAAGGTTCTGGAAATATAGACTTGTCAGGTTCCTATGCAGTGAAGGCGGCCGAGAAGATGTCAGCGAGGCAATCGGGTATGGCTCGGGACCCGCGATCTTATTACCATTATCTGATGGCCTTGAAAGAAATTCGCGAGCATCAGTTTGAGAGGGCGGCGGACAATTTTCTTAAATTGGTTGAGTTTGATAGAAGTGACTCTCAGTTTTATGGGCAACTGGCAATGAATCTGCTTCGGGCCGGAAAGATGGATGAAACGTTCAAGGTTTTGGAAGAGTCTTTGCACCACTTCCCCACAAACCCTGAACTGAATATGATGATGGGAGATATTCTTGATGGACGAGAAGAGTACGAAAGGGCGCTCACGCATTATCAGCGCGTTATTCAATCCGAGCCAGGTTCAGCGAGAGCCTTCCTTCTTAGCGGTACGATTTACGAGCGACTCAAAAAACACGACCTTGCCGCGGATATGTACCAACAGGTGGTTCAGGTAGAACCGGCAAATCCTTTGGGGTACCACTATCTGGCAAGGATGAATATCCTTTCGGGCAAATTGGAAGAAGCGAAAAACCATTTAGGCCAGACGCTGGAATTGCGCCCCAATCTTTTACGGACCCGCGAGTTTTTAGCCTGGGTTTGGGAGAAGCTGGGAAATGCCACTGAGGCCGCGAGAGAATATAAAATTCTTTTAAAGCTGGACCCTTTAAACAAAAAAATTCATGAGCGCATCACCGGTATGAGAGATTCAATGACGCCAGTGGATGTGGGTACCAGCCAGTATCGGTTAGCGGCGGAAGATCTGCTGGGCGAACCAAAAGTCCATATGAGGATTGGAGCCGTTTATTACGAGCAGGCACTTTACCTGAAAGCGCTTGATGAGTTTCAGTTGATTCGGGCCAGAAAGCAAACCAAAGAAGTTCTTATGGTGCTTGGGCGTGTTTATGAAATTCTTGGTCGAGTTGACAAAGCCATCGAGGAAATGGACATTCTCCTGGAGTTAGAGCCTGAGTCGGTGAACCTGATGATTTATTCGGCCCGCTTTTACAGCATGAACGAACAACCCGAAGAAACGATTCGGTTGCTTGAGAAAGCTATAACTTTAGAGCCAGAAAATGACACCCTCTACCATTCCCTGGCTCTAGCCTATATGTCCGTTGATAAGTTGGATGAAGCGATCAAAAAAATTGAAAAAGCTATTTCATTAAACGAGAAGAAAGATTCCTATTATTTCGAGTTGGGCGCTCTTCTTGAGCGGACCGGTAGATTTGAACAGGCAATACGTAATATGAAGCGTTCCATAGAGCTTAATCCCATGCATTCCAATGCGCATAATTTTCTGGGCTACATGTATGCCATTCAAGGTAAATCACTGGACAAGGCAATCGGGCATTTAAATAAGGCTCTTTCCATTCAACCCAGGAATGGATATTTCCTTGATAGTCTGAGTTGGATTTACTTTAAGAAAGGTGAATCGCAAAGAGCTCTTGACGAATTAAAGAAGGCCATGGTGTACACCGCTCCCGACCCTGTTTTATACAGCCACTTGGGAGATATTCATTTTTCCTTGAAAAATTATTCAGAAGCTGGCAAGGCATGGGAAACGAGCCTTTTTCTTACCAGGGGAAAAATTAATGACACCAGCGGTGAGTTGCCCGATCCAAAAGATCTGGAACAAAAGATTCGCGAGGCGCGAGAATTCCTGAATAAAAATTAAAAGAACTTCTGATGATCGGTAATTTTTAAAACTGTGATTACCAATTCCTGGCAAGAGAAGGTTACCATTTCAGCAACTTGTAAAATTTAAAAAAACTGCGGGTCCTGCCTCAACCTTATCTGAAACCCAATATGTCCATGCGAATTTCCCGATACCTGTGCGTGACAGGGTGCGCGCTGATTTTTGTTGTTTCATGCCAGTCCAAGAGGGTGCCCATTTCTTCGGAAGTGAAACCGGAAATGCCATCTCTTCCCGCACTGTTTTCGCAACTTGAGGCACGTCAATCGGCTATTCATGATGTAAAAGCATTTGTCCGCACAAAAATTTCCGGAGAACGTTTAAATCAATCTTTCCGTCAGGCGCTGTTAGTCAGAGGAAACGAAGCAATTCGGGTGGATACCTATAGTTTGTTCCGTCAGGTTCTGGGCGTCCTGATTTATGAAGATGGCAAGACGTTAATGTATGACCCTGGAGCAAATCGGGTTGTTTACGGACAAGAAGTTTGGGACATCATGCGCCGGGTGCTGGGGACGCACCTTAACTTCACAGAATACATCAGCGTGTTTTCAGGAGGTATACCCCGTTTTTTCCACTTGCAGGTAAAGGACGCACAATGGGATACCGATCAAACGGTTTACCGCATTGAGACGATAGACCGGGAAACCAAAGAACAGGTGGATATTGAAATCGATGCCTACACACTGCTGCCCAAATCGGTAACACGGTTTCGGGGCAGTCAAGAAATGTATAAAGTGTGTTGGGACGATTACCAGAAAGTGGGCCAATTGAATTTTGCCCACAAGATTTTAATCGAACTTAAAGACAGGGATGAAACGGTTTTAGTAAAATATTCAGACCCTGTTATTAATCAAGGGTTGGCCCCCGATGCGTTTCAGTTAGCATCGGAATTAGTGAACTGATGTGAACAAATGTGAAGCGAAGTTTTAAAACTTTGGTCAAGGGCAACATTTATGAAGCTACATTTTAAAACTCCGGCCAAAGTCAACCTGGGTTTGCATATTCTTAGAAAAAGAGAAGATGGATTCCACGAACTGGAAACGATTTTGCAGATGGTGTCTTTGTACGATGAACTGGAATTAGAGTCATCGTCCTCCGGTGTCGAGTTGGAATGCGATACGCCGGGGATTCCCATAGACGAGACTAATCTGGCGTGTAAGGCGGCCCTGCTGTTGCAGAAAACCTGCCGGGTTGAAAATCTGGGAGTGCGTATCCGCCTGAAAAAAAATATTCCATTTGGTGCCGGACTGGGAGGGGGCAGTGGCAATGCCGCGGGTGTGCTCATGGGCCTGAACCGTTTGTGGGATTTAAATATGAGCCGGGAGAAGCTGGCGGTTCTGGCCGCTGAACTGGGTTCCGATGTCCCTTTTTTTCTCACTTCGCCCTGTGCGCTGGGGGTGGGTCGTGGAGAGCAGTTGGAGGTTTTGACGTCGTGCGCTAAATTTCAGGTTTTGTTGGTCTTTCCGGGATTTCCCATTGCCACCTCCTGGGTGTACCAGAACCTAAAATTGAAGTTGACAAAACGGGAAAATAAGATTAGCATTTTGCGGAAAATCCTATCCCAATCGGACATCGCAAGCTTAGGGTCTCAGCTACAAAATGATTTGGAACCAGTTGTTATTAAAAGGTTTCCTGAAATTCAAATCATCAAGGACGAGCTAAAGGCTCGAGGTGCATTAGGTGTTCTTTTATCCGGAAGTGGCTCTACGGTGTTTGGAATTTTTAATGACCCCGATGAAGTCAGGGTTGCATGTGCCGATTTAAAAGGGAAATGGGAGTGCGTTGTTACAGAAACAATTGGAAGTTTTTCCGAGTTTTTTCCGGAGGAAATTCTGAATTATCAGTAACTCTGGTAGCTGATTTGGAAACTCTGAATTGCGAGCGATAGCGAGTGTATGGTCAAACAGATTTAATAATCCCAACTCCTCCTCAGTTTTTCATTATTTAAATTCAATCAGTATCGAATTACGGCGGACCGTGAGTAAGATTTCAGGCCGGGCCGGAAAAGAGCATAGGGATAAAATTTGACAGGGCATGTCAGACTGTTGGGCGCGGGATTGATCGGGTACTTAGAAAGAATACAAATTGGGGCGTCGTCAAGCGGTTAAGACACAGGTTTTTGATGCCTGCATACGGAGGTTCGAATCCTCCCGCCCCAGCCATAATGACGCAGGTTACTTTTAATTTAAAGGCCACCAAATATCATAATGGACCAGAATTTAAACGGCAGGGCATTAATTTTTTCAGGGCGGGCCAATGAAGAGCTTGCAAAAGATATTTGCAGGTACATGAACATTGAGTTGGGTCGCACAGTGATCAAGGATTTCTCCGACGAAGAAATCTATGTGCGTATTGAAGAGAATGTCCGCGGTGGAGATGTTTTTATAATTCAGCCGACATGTCATCCGGGAAACACCAACCTGATGGAGTTGTTGATAATGATAGATGCCCTCAGGCGTTCTTCAGCTCGACGCATTACAGCGGTGATTCCTTATTACGGTTACGCGCGTCAGGATCGAAAAAGCGAGCCCAGAGTTCCCATCACTTCAAAGCTGGTGGCAGATTTGCTGGTGACTGCGGGAACAGATCGCGTGTTGACGGTAGACCTTCATGCGGGGCAGATACAAGGGTTCTTTAACATTCCGGTGGATCATCTATTTGCGATGAAGGTATTGATCCCTTATCTGGAAGGTTTAAACATAAATGATATGGTGGTTATTTCTCCGGACGCGGGAGGTGTGGAGCGAGCCAGGGCTTTTGCGAAACGTTTGGGAGTGAACCTGGCGATTATTGATAAGCGAAGGGAAGCGATCAATGAAGCCAAGGCGATGAACATCATTGGCGATGTTCAAGGTAAGGTGTGCTTTGTTATTGACGATATGATCGACACTGCGGGTACTCTTGTGGAGGGTACCGCCGCCCTGCTGGAAGCAGGCGCGCGTGAAGTTCATGCCTGCTGCACCCATGCGGTGTTGTCTGGCCCGGCGTTGGACCGCATCGCCAAATCAGAAATTAAGTCCATCGTAGCGACCAACACGATTCCGGTGCGTGATGGAATGAAAAACAATGCGAAAATTAAAATTTTATCCGTGGCACCCTTGTTGGGTGAGGCCATTTTGCGAATTAATCGCGAAACCTCGGTGAGTTCATTATTTGATTTAGAGGGAGTAGAGAAAAATGTCTGATGTATTGAGTGGAAAAGTAAGAGAGAAAACGGGTAAGACGGCGACTAAAGAGGTGCGAAGAAAAGATGAGATTCCTGCTGTTTTGTATGGACTAAAAGATAATCTTTCTTTGTCGATTTGTCCTAACAGTCTGGACACTATATTAAGTGCTAAAGGGCAAAACGCATTGATCGATCTTGATGTAGATGGAGACAAGCAACGTAAAGTCATTATAAAAGAATATCAAAGCCATCCTCTCAGGGAGACCTGGGTGCATGTGGACTTTCTGGAAGTGGATGTCACCAAAGCGGTCAAGGTCAGCGTTGTTGTGAACCTGATTGGAAAATCTGCCGGAGAAAAAATGGGCGGCTTGGTCAATCAGGTGACCAAATCCCTCAACGTAGAATGTCTACCGGCTGATATTCCGGAGTCTGTTGACGTAGATATGACCAATGTCGAGCTTGGACAGGTGATTCACATGTCTGACCTTAACCTTTCGGACAAGATAAAAGTTTTGCACCGGCCCACGGAGGCTATTGTCAGCGTCTATCTTGAAAAAGTTAAGGAAGAGAAAGCTGAAGAAGAAGAAGGGGCAGAGGGTGAGGCAGCGGCTGAAGGTGATGAGCCAGCCGCCAAAGAAGAATCGCCTAAGAAAGAGGGCTGACCATATCCAAGGCGTATTTAATTATTGGCCTGGGCAATCCCGGTCCGCGTTACGAGTTAACGCGTCATAACATCGGTTTTCTTGTTGCCGATAATCTGGCAGAGAAATACCGGGTTAAGCTCGCCCGGAACAAGCACAAGGCTCTCTATGGTGAAGGAGAAATAGGGGGCTGTCAGGTCATGATTGCCAAGCCAATGACCTATATGAACAACAGCGGGCAGGCGGTCAAGTCGCTTGTTTCCGCTTTGAAGATTTTGCCCAAACAGGTTCTTGTGGTTCATGACGACATAGACCTGCCGCTGGGCAAGATCAAGATGAAAACTAAGGGTGGCGATGCCGGTCAAAAAGGAATTCGGTCTATCACCGAACGATTGGGAACCGACCAGTTTTTCCGCGTTCGCGTGGGAATCGGTCGACCCGAGGACCCGGACGATATCGTCGATTATGTATTGACCGCGTTTACGGAAGGGGAAACCCAACTTCTCAACGAGGTCGTCGAAGAGGCGGTGCGTAAAGTCGAAGAAACGCTCGCGGAAATGAATAAACGCAATCATCAAACGGAGGAAAACGGAGAATGGTAAAGGAGTATAAAGGAGAGTTGATATTTCTCATCATCGCTATGGTGGGCTATATTTTCATGGCTACCCTGGACGTGTCGCAGAACTATTCATACTTTGCGGTCGTGTTTGGTTTTTTCGGCTTGATCGTGGCTTGGAAAATTTATGAAAAGGTTGACGAACAATCTGATGGCAGTGAGAAAATGAGAGAAATTGCAGAATCCATCCATGAAGGCGCGATGGTTTTTCTGTCACGGGAATACAAAATCCTTGGTTATTTTGTGGGCGCAGTTTTTATTCTGCTCCTGATAGTTATTTCCTCGCAAAAAGGATTCTGGATAGGTTTGTGGACGGCTGTTGCCTATGGTTTGGGCGCAGGTTGTTCCATGCTCGCTGGATTCTTCGGAATGAATGCCGCAACAACATCTAATGTACGTACCTCGCAGGCCGCCGCAGATGGCGGACAGGCGAAGGCGCTCAATATAGCTTTTAATGGTGGTGCGGTTATGGGACTCAGTGTCGCCAGTCTTGGATTGCTGGGAGTTGGCGGACTCTTCCTGTTGTTCGCCAGAGGCGATTCGATTTCTGCTATCGGTGGGTTTGCCATGGGTGCCAGTTCCATCGCTCTCTTTGCCCGTGTGGGTGGCGGTATCTATACTAAAACAGCGGATGTCGGGTCTGACCTTGTGGGTAAAGTCGAAGCGGGCATTCCTGAGGACGATCCTAGAAACCCGGGTGTTATCGCCGACAACGTGGGCGATTGTGTTGGCGACACCGCAGGTTTGGGCGCGGATATTTTTGAGTCCTATGTCGGTTCGATGATTGCTACCGTTATTATTGGTGCGGGCATGGCCAATATGAAATTTGAGTACATGGCGCTTCCGATCATTGTTGCCATGGTGGGTTTGATCGCTTCGATCATGGGTATCCGGGCTATGGATGCTCTGGAAGATCAGGACCCTTCAGCGGCACTTCGTAATTGTACCTTCGTGAGCGCGGGCGCGATGTTGTTTGTCGCGTTCTTTATTATCAAGGTTATGGGTTTGCCATCAGGCGTGTTCATCGCACTTGCCGTTGGTTGTTTTGCCGGTATCGCGATTGGACTCGTTACGGAATATTACACGGCGGGGTCTCCGGTTACAGAAATAGCAGAGTCGAGTAAAACCGGTGTCGCTACCGTTATGATCACCGGCCTTGCGGTTGCGTTGGAAAGCGTTGTTATACCAGTCGTCATCATTGCGATAGCAATATACTTTGGCGCAAGCTTCTCAGGACTCTATGGTGTGGCTCTGGCCGCGGTGGGAATGCTGGCTACGGTGGGTATCACCATGTCGGTGGACGCATACGGACCTATCGCGGATAACGCGGGCGGTATCTCTGAAATGGCCGGACTGGGTGATGACACTCGCAAGATCACTGATGGACTGGATGCGGTTGGCAACACGACTGCCGCTATCGGAAAAGGTTTTGCAATCGGTTCCGCCGCTCTTACTGCGCTGGCCTTGTTTTCAGCTTTTACCCAGGCGGCTAACATCACATCTATCGATATTACCCAGACTGAGGTGGTCATCGGGGTTTTCATTGGCGGTATTATTCCCTTCTTTGTGGCTTCACTGACCATGAAATCTGTAGGCAAGGCCGCTTTCCAGATGGTTGAGGAAATTCGCCGACAATTCAGGGAAATTCCTGGTCTCATGGAAGGTACAGGAAAGCCAGACAGCGCTCGTTGTATCGACATCAGTACCCAGGCGGCTCTCAGGGAAATGATTATGCCGGGAGTGGTTGCCTTCACCATGCCAATCCTGATGGGTTTTGCGCTGGGAGCCGAGGCTCTGGGTGGGATGCTTATGGGTGCGACACTGACGGGTGTCTTGCTGGCACTCTTCATGTCTAATGGCGGCGGTGCCTGGGACAATGCCAAGAAATATGTCGAAGGTGGTAAGTTGGGCGGCAAAGGTTCCGAAGCCCATCACGCAACGGTTGTTGGCGATACCGTGGGCGATCCACTCAAGGACACTTCCGGACCGGCGATGAACATCCTGATTAAACTGATGTCCATCGTTTCTCTGGTACTGGCACCCATGTTTATCTGATAAGAGCACTTATTGCTAAGATCATTCTTTAAAGGGGTGGAGGGCCGATGCGCCCTTCGCCCCTTTTTTTATTTCCATGGCGACTCAACCCATATTCAGATTTGGTATCCACGATTTCCTGAACGCCTGCCCTCTTCTTGTGCCGCTTAAGGAAAAAGCGTCTACTGCTGGTTTCCAAATAGTGACCGACACGCCTTCCGCACTCGCGGATAGACTTAAATCCGGCGATGTGGATTTGGCAATGATCCCTTCGGTAGAATATTTTAAGTCGGCGGATGACTATCGTCTGGTACCGGATGTGTGCATCGCCTCACGCGGCCCGGTGGGAACCGTATTACTGCTGGCGAAAAAACCACTGACCGAAATCACATCAGTTGCGGTAGACCTTCGTTCGCGAACCTCGATCGCCCTTCTTAAAATTTTATTTCCCTTCCCTGCGAATACTGAAATTCATCCCGTTGCTCCTGATCCCGGGTCAATGCTGGCTGAACACTCCGCCGCCCTTATTATAGGGGACCGGGCGCTGACATTAGGCGATCTGGGTTCCGGCATCACCGTTTACGACCTTAGTGAGGAATGGTTCCGGCAGACAGGCAAACCTTTTGTTCACGCAGTGGTGGCGGTGCGTCAGGGAGTCGATCTGGACCGCGTCAGGCAGGACTTTATCCAGCAGGCAAAGAGTGCAGGCCGGGAGCGGATTAAAGAGATTGTGCGTACTCACACGGAGTTAGCCGAAGTCGATACTCATGTTCTGGAGGATTATCTCGAAAACAAAATCCGCTACGACCTGGGCGCAGAGGAGATGAATGGGCTCACCCATTTCAGCAACCTTTGCCATGAGCACAGAATCATCCCCGAAAAAATTTCCTTCCGGTTTGTTTAGCAGAGCGCTCCCCAAAATTCTGGGTTACGCAAAGAACCCTTTAAAAAAATAGGCTGGGGAGAGATTTTATTTTT
>CAJWQP010000053.1 GCA_913045445.1 uncultured Nitrospina sp.
TTCCCGGCATGATTTCACTATCGTCTTCAATCGCCACACCCGACCTGAATTGAACGCGAGGAAAATTTCTATGTTCTTCTGCTTGATTCATCTTAAGCCCTTATTAAAAAATTATGAAGTGCGCTCAATCATCAATTTGCGCTTTTTGCAAAGTGCCGCTGTAATCTACATACACCGATTTCCATTCCGTAAAAATATCCAACGCCGCCGTTCCAGCTTCCCGGTGGCCGTTGCCTGTTCCCTTGGTGCCGCCAAATGGCAGTTGAATCTCCGCGCCTATAGTGGACGAGTTGATATAAGTAATTCCCGTATCCAGCGTTTCAATTGCCTTGAACGCACGGTTGACATCCTGTGTGTAAATCGCCGATGACAAACCATACTTCGAATCGTTAACGATCTGCACCGCGTGGTCCAGGTTCCTGCAGGAAATAACGCTGAGGACCGGACCAAAAATTTCCTCCTGCGCGATACGCATTTTTGGAGACACACCGGCAAACAACGTCGGTTCAAAAAAGAATCCCTTGCTCAAACCCTTTCCGGAAAGACAGGAGCCACCCGTTAAAAGTTTAGCGCCTTCCTCCACACCGATTTTACAATAGTTGAGAACCTTTTGTCGTTGCGCTTCATTGATAAGCGGACCCATCTCCGTTTTTTCATTGAGTCCGTCACCCACCCTTAAATCTTTGGAGCGCTTGAGAAGCATATGGGTGAATTTTTTGAGCACCTTCTTATGCACAATGACCCGGCTACAGGCTGTGCACCGTTGTCCGGTGGTGCCGAAGGCTCCCCATAAGACACCCTCAACAGCCAGATTCAAATCCGCGTCATCCATAACGATGATCGCGTTTTTACCACCCATCTCCAGAGAGTATTGTTTCATCTGCTTCGCGCAGTGACCCGCAACGATGCTTCCCGTTTCCGTCGATCCGGTAAAAGAAACCAGATCTATTTTTGCGTGATCCATGAGCGGGGTCCCCACACTTGTCCCGGAACCCGAGACCATGTTCACGACTCCGGGGGGAACACCCGCTTCTTCACATATTTTAACCAGATGATAGACCGAAAGCGGAGTGTCGCTCGCCGGCTTGATTACGACCGTGTTACCGCAGATCAGTGCGGGAATCAGTTTCCATGAAGGGATCGCGATAGGAAAATTCCACGGAGTGATCGCGGCGACCACTCCCACCGGCATACGCACCGACATATTGAATTTGTTATTGAGTTCAGAAGGAACCGTCTCCCCCAGCAGGCGTCGGCCTTCGCCCGCTGTGTAATAAGCCATGTCGATCGCTTCCTGCACATCGCCACGGGTTTCCTTGATGATCTTGCCCATCTCCCGTGTCATGTCCTGCGCGAGGGACTCTTTGCGCTTAAGTAAAATCTCGGCGACACGGAACAAGATTTCTCCGCGATGAGGTGCGGGAGTTTGTTTCCATTTCTGGAGCGCGGCAGATGCGGCTGTCACCGCGTCATTAATATCCTTGCGCGTAGACTGCGGAAACCGGCCCACAATTTCGCGAGTATTGGCGGGATTGATATTGTCGAAGGTTTCTCCGCTGGACGATGCCTGCCACTTGCCGTTGATGTAGTTTTTAAAAACCTTTGTTTTAGCCATGACCCGCTCCTGGAAACATTGGACTCAAAGCAGGCGGACCGAGGAAGGAAAACAGCAGAAAGGAGACCCCCCACAGTCGCCATTTATTTGAATTGTTCGCGTGAGGAGTTTTAAATCACCCCAGCCCCTCTTTGTGAAAGAGGGGTTCATTAAAAACGCCCCCTTTTCAAAGGGGGCCGAAGGTGCTGGAGTTTTACTCCAGCATCGGGGGGATTTGCTTGTCCAGATAAAGCCAGAAACAAGCACACTTCAACCACCCCATGGTACCAGAAAACCCTATTGATTCAAAGGCTTTTCGGAGATTTGGGGTTACAGTTCCTGCTAGGATAGGAGGATTACCTTGTTGCTCAGGAAGGGGGTGACGATATTTCCATTGAGGGTGATGCTGAAGTTACCTCCCACGACATTTGAGGTCACCACACTGCTGACCGATGCCGCATCGGCGGCAATCACCAAACCGTTCAGATTGCGCAGGTTCCGGTTAAGCTGATCTGTTCCTTGGCGGACATGACTCCGTTTATCGTTTGCGAGAAGTTGCCGCCAAAATCTAGGTCTTCATTCGTGATCAAAAACAGCTGGCCGACCTCTCCTGGCTTTCAGGTAAGAACACTACGTGTGAATACTACGTATTCAACTTCTTTCCCAGTTTCTTTTCCACCGACGCCACTTTGGATTCGAGTCGGCCTGATTTGCCTTCGCGGTAATCGATTTTTATACCGCAAGTGATACGTTTGCAGTCGGAACTCATTTTCTCGTAGCATTGTTTCACCACCCCCATGACCTCGTCCCATTCTCCCTCGAGAACGGTGCCCATTGGGTTGAGCCGGTAATCGACGCCGCTTTGTGAAATGATTTCCAGCGACCGGCTGACGTATTCACTCACGCTTTCTCCCTTATCCAAAGGTGTCATGCTGAATTCCAGAAGTACCATAATATTATCCTCTTTAAGTTCGCGTTATATTCGTTTGCCCCTCGGATACCCTTTCCAGTCTACATTAAGGAAATATATTGAAATCCCCCCCCCAACCTTCTCCCTCCAGGGGAGAGGGGTTTTTCTTTGCGCTCTTTGCAACTTTGCGCGAGAACGGTTTTTCCAAGTTTCAAAATTTTCTTGCATTTTAGGGCCATTCTGTGGAATCATCAACGATTCCATTCGAAATCTTAGCGGATTGTCGAAAATCCAAGTAAAGGCGGTATGGCTCTTTGGCCAAGATACAAGATATTCGTAACAAGATAGATCAGATAGACGATCAGTTGCTCAAGCTGATAAATCAGCGCGGCGAACTCGCGATTAAAATTGGACAGGAAAAGTCCAGAGACAACTGTTCGAAGCATTTTCATGTGCCGCACCGGGAACGCGCTATCATTGAACGGATTATTAAAGGCAGCAAGGGACCCTTCCCTGACGAATCGCTGGAGTCCGTTTTCCGTGAAATTTTCTCAGCCACTCTTGCCCTTGAAAAGCCCCTGCGCATAGGTTTCCTCGGACCGGAAACTACGTTCAGTCATCAGGCGGCGATAAAACAGTTCGGGCATTCTTCAGAGTTCATAGCACATCCAAATATTGAATCGGTCTTTCGTCAGGTTGAGCAAGGTGCCTGTGACTATGGCTTGGTTCCGGTGGAAAATTCCATCGAAGGGGTGATCAACCTCACACTGGATTGTTTTGTCGATTCACCTTTGTTGATCTGCGATGAAATCAAAAGCCCCATAGCACTTTACCTGCTTTCGAAAAGCAAAGACCAAAAAAAGATAAAAGCCATTTATACCCATCCGCAACCTTTGGGACAGTGCCGACAATGGCTGAGCCGAAACCTGCCGGGCGTAGAGCAGATACCCACGTCCAGCACTGCCAGTGCGGCGGAAATGGTGGTTAGAAAACGAACCAGCGCCGCTGTCGCGGGCAAACTCGCCGCTGAAGTATACAATTTAAATATCATCGCGAAAAATATTCAAGACCGATCAGAAAACTACACCCGATTTTTGATCATTGGTAAGGACGAAGCAAAAAAGGCGAAGCGTAATAAGACATCGGTCATGTTTTCCATCAAGGACGAAGCCGGGTCCCTGCTCAAGGTGTTACAGCTGTTTGGTCGCAATAAAATCAATCTTTCAAAAATCCAATCGCGTCCGCTCAGGGACCGGCCCTGGGAATATTTGTTTTATGTCGATCTGGAAGGACATACCGATGATTCTGCAATCCAAAAATCTTTAGCGTCATTGAAGAAGATGTGTCTGTTTCTGAGAGTGCTGGGTTCTTATCCGAGGAAGGCTTAACAGAATGAACTCATTTGATCGGGTATCTATTATTGGAGTTGGCCTTTTGGGCGGGTCCCTGGCCAAGATCATGCGCAAGCTGGGCCTGGCCAAATCGATTGTGGGTTACGGGCGCAACAAGGCCAATCTGGAAGAGGCAAAAGGCCTGGGCATCGTTGATGAAGTTGCGCTTGATATGCAATCGGCAGTGCAATCTGCCGACCTGATTGTTCTTTGCTCACCGGTGCGGACCATTGGCCAGTTGGTTCGCGGGATGGCTCCGCACATCAAGCCTGGATGCGTGGTGACCGATGTGGGTTCGGTAAAAGAATCTCTGGTGCAGGAAGTGGAAGCTTTGATTCCCGAGGGCGTTTCTTTCGTGGGTGCACATCCCATTGCGGGAGGTGAGAAATCCGGATTCCGCGTATCGACCGAAAGCCTGTACAAAGGAGCGCGTTGCATTGTCACCCCAACGGATAAGACGGACCCGTCCGCGCTAAAACGTATTATTGAACTCTGGGAAACGGTTGGTATGCGCGTGTCTACCATGGATGCGAAAGAGCACGACTTTATTTTCGGGGCGGTCAGTCATTTGCCTCATGTCCTGGCTTATGCGTTGATGAATACCATCGGTAGTTTGGAGTCTGACAACCATGACGAGATAACATCGTTCTCCGGGGGTGGACTCAAAGATATAACCCGGATCGCCGGTGGAGAGCCTGTGATGTGGCGAGACATCTGCATGTCAAATAAAGAATCTGTTTTGCATTGTCTCGACCGGTTTCAGGAAACACTGGATCACCTTCGGTCTGGCATTGAACAGGAAAACGGCGAATTGCTCATCCGTGAATTTGAGACCGCCAACAAGCATCGGCTCCACCTTATCGAGAACGCATGATTATCGCCATAGACGGGCCCGCCGGAAGCGGAAAGAGCACTATAGCGAAAATAGTGGCTGAGAAATTACGTTTTAGATATATCGACACTGGTTCAATGTATCGATCGGTTGCGTGGAAAAGTTTGCAAAAAAAAATAACGCTTGACGATGAAGATGCCGTGGCGAATATCGCAAGGGAAACTAAAATCGAACTTGTTCCCGGAGAAAACGGACAATCGGTATTCATCGACGGCGAAGATATCACCAGTCAGCTCAAGGAAGAAACAATCAGCCGTGGAGCGGCGATTGTCGCGGCGCAACCGGCCATTCGTGAAATCATGACCGCCAAGCAACGCGAGCTGGGCAAGCAGGGCGAGGTGGTCATGGACGGAAGGGACATCGGGACGGTTGTTTTCCCACAAGCCGATAAAAAGTTTTTTATGGACGCCGACCCGGAAGAAAGGGGTCGCCGTCGGTTTACGGAACTGAAAGATAAAAAACAGATCGCCAACGCCGATCTGGCAACCATTATCGAACAGGTCAAGCAGAGGGATCACGAAGACCGTAACCGGAAAATTGCACCGTTGAAAAAAGCGGAAGATGCCATTCTCATCGACACAACCCATCTCAGCATTGATGAGGTGGTTGAGCAAATAATGAAAACCATAAACCTGGGTCAGTAACATTTATCAACGGGAGCTTTGCATAAGTCACAAAAACTGAATAAAACAGATTCTTCACTACGTTCAGGATGGCAAAATAGTTCTTTCTTGTCATGCTGAGCTTGTTGCCTGTGCCGCGCCAAGCGGTAAAGCATCTCGGTTTTTCGGTTTACCAACATACGCAGAGGTCTCATTATTAACCTAAGCTTTTGTATGCTTTATTTATTTTAGAGAGAACGTTTTAATCATGGCTAAATCAAAAACCAAATTAGTATTTGAAGATGACTTTGAGGAAGAGGAAAGGGAAGAACTTTCTCCCGAGGACCAGGCGTCCTGGGAAGAAATGGAAACATATTTTACTGAAAGCCTGAACCAATTCAAGGAAGGTCAGATCATCAATGGAAAAATTATAGAAATTTCCAAAGGCATGGCGACCGTTGATGTTGGGTTCAAGTCGGAAGGAATTGTCCAGCTACACGAGTTCCCGGACAACGGGAAGAACATGGCCATAGGGGATGAAGTAGAAGTATTCCTGGAGCGCGTTGAAGACAACGATGGCAATGTTGTTCTGTCTAAAGAAAAAGCAAATAAAATCAAACTATGGGACGAACTGGTTAAGACATATGAAGCCGGTGAAATTATTGAAGGCACTGTGGTCGCGAAAGCGAAAGGCGGGCTGACGGTTGACATTGGTCTCAAAGCATTCCTTCCGGGTTCTCAGATAGATCTGCGACCCATTCGTAATCTGGAGAAACTGATCGGCGAAAAATTCCAGATGCGTATCATAAAAATGAATAAGAAGCGCGGCAACATTGTTCTGTCCAGAAGAGTCCTGCTTGAGGAACAACGCAAGCAAAGCCGTTCCGAAACTCTGCAAAAACTGGAAGAGGGAAATCTTGTTGACGGTATTGTCAAGAACATCACCGAATACGGTGTTTTTATCGACCTGGGCGGTATCGACGGACTCCTGCATATCACCGATATGTCATGGGGACGCGTCAATCATCCTTCAGAGATGTTCTCAATTGGTGACAAGGTACAAGTGATGGTGCTCAAATTTGATAAAGAAAAAGAGCGCGTTTCACTCGGACTCAAACAAATCACTCCCGATCCGTGGGTCAATGTGGATGAAAAATATCCTGTTGAAACGCACATCAAGGGCAAGGTTGTCAGCATCACCGATTACGGGGTGTTTGTTGAACTGGAAAAAGGTATCGAGGGGTTGGTCCATATTTCAGAAATGAGTTGGAGTCGACACGTTAAACATCCAAGTAAAATAGTTTCTATTCGCGATGAGGTCGAAGCTGTGGTTCTTACTCTCGATAAGGAGAAAAAGCGCATCTCGCTTGGAATGAAACAAATCGAACCCAATCCATGGGAAGAGATCGAACGAAAATATCCCATTGGTTCTGAGGTCGATGGTACGGTTAGAAATTTAACGGATTTCGGCGCTTTCATCGAGCTGGAAGATGGTGTGGATGGCCTGATACATATTTCAGATTTGAGCTGGAAAAAAATCAAGCATCCATCTGAAGTGCTCAAGAAAAAAGATGCGACCAAGGCGGTGGTGCTCAGCATTGATAAAGACAGTTGCCGCATTTCCCTTGGTGTCAAGCAATTGCAACCCGACCCATGGGACGGTATTGCCAAGAACTACCTCATCGGAACAGAGGTTGAGGGAACGATCGTCAAGGTGACTGGATTTGGCGCTTTCGCTGAGTTTGGTGACGGACTGGAAGGTTTGATCCATGTATCCCAACTGAGTTCAGAGAAGGTCACTCATCCGGATAAGGCTGTTAGCGTTGGTGACAAGATCAAGGCAAAAGTCATCAAAGTAGACACTAGTAGCAAAAAAATTGCTTTGAGCATCAAAGCTCATGAGCAGGATCTGGACTTGGCGGCCATTGAGCGGGAACAGGCTCAGTTGGAAAACTTCAAGGAAGGAGATAGCGATTAAATCGCGAGCGAATGATTCGCTACTGCAAAACGCGGTTGTAAATTATTCTTTAGCGTAGAAGATTCGATTGGCTATATAAACTTGCGGGTTAAATACAGGTCTTATGGAAACTGAAAATTCTGGGAAAAAGAAACGATCTTTTACCAGAAAGCTATTCTTTTTTATGTTTGGAATTCTGGCTCTTGTCGGTGTTTCGTCTATTGTTTCTCCGTGGATGGAAGATCAGGCTACCGATAATAGAATTGGTGTCGTTGAGATAACCGGTCTCATTCAGGACTCACAAGAGATAGTTAATCAAATCAAGAAGTTTCGAGAAGATAAGCGCATCAGGGGAATCGTTCTGCGGATCGATTCCCCTGGCGGCGCTGTTGGTCCATCTCAGGAAATCTACGATGAAGTGCTCAAGACTCGCGAGGGTAAGAAAGTTATTTACGCATCGATGGGCACACTCGCCGCTTCGGGAGGCTATTATATTGCCAGTGCCGCGAACCAGATCTACGCGAATCCGGGAACTTTGACGGGTAGCATTGGTGTCATCATGGTTTTTTCCAATATGAAAGGGTTGATGGATAAAATTGGTTTGCAACCCGAAGTCATTAAAGCAGGAAAATATAAAGACACAGGTTCCCCCGCTCGTTCCATGACAAAAAAAGAACGAAGCCTGCTACAGAATGTTGTCACCGATGTTCACAAACAATTCATAGAAGCTGTCGCCAGGGGACGCAACCTCAGCGTTAAAGAGGTCAGTAAGGTGGCCGATGGCAGGATTTTGACCGGACGGCAGGCACATTCTCTGAAACTGGTGGACCAGCTGGGCGGAATGCAGGTCAGCATCGACCAACTGGCGCGGAAAATCGGAATCATCGGCGAGCCAAAAATTATTAAGGAAACAAAGGGAGTTGAGTTGATCGACTGGTTGCTTCAAGCAACAATAAATCAACCGGTTATCCAGAAATATTTGTCCGCTTCCCGATCCCCTCTTCAGTACACCTGGCCTCTGGGTGACTTATCGTTCTCCCTGCCGGTCCAATAATCTGGACTTGCGGCTGAAAAAAACATCCTTCTTTTTTCGCAGGTAACCCACCAAGCCCTTTAAAATAAATGGATTGACTTAGATTTCCCGCATGATATACTTTATCGGTTTTCAGAGGAGTAATACTTTTCATTTTGTTTCCCGGGGGAAGAGAAAATGACTAAGGCGGAGTTGGTTGAAAAGGTTTCCAGCCAGATCAACCTGACTAAAAAGCAAACAGAAGTTGTCGTAAACACTGTCTTCCAAAGCATTACCGAGTCATTGAGCGAAGGAAAAAAGGTAGAGTTGCGTGGTTTTGGCAGCTTTAGAATTCGTGAGAGAAATGCTCGTCTCGGAAGAAACCCGAAGTCCGGCGCACAGGTGGATGTTCCCGCTAAAAAGGTTCCCTTTTTCAAAGCTGGAAAAGAGTTGCGGGAATTGGTAGACAAGTAAGTTTCCTTACGTACCGACTGGGGATACTGACGACCTGTCCCCAAAAGTTTTTGAAAAACATGACCTTTTAGATGTTGGACTGCGTTATTGCTGTCTGGGTCGAGCCTCTTTAGCTTCTCCGAACATAGATCATTTCTGATTCTATCAGATCGCCTTTTCTTCCCTTATCCAGTTTAATTCCGGCATAGTTCAAAAAGGTTTTCAATTTATTTAGTGATCGTTACCAGATTGCGTCCGGTTTTCTTTTATAACGCGCTATTCAGTGTTACCTCTCTGGTTTTCGTTATTTATTATTCAGTTGGTCGAGAGAAACATTTCATTCAGCTAAAAAGAAAGTGACTAGATATGTCGGGAAGTTCATTCGGAACGCTTTTTAAAATTTCAACATGGGGGGAATCTCATGGTGAAGGTGTCGGCGTGGTGGTCGATGGATGTCCGGCCGGGCTTCCACTCAAGGAAGCTGATATCCAGAAGGAACTCGACCGCAGGAAAACGGGTCAGAGTAAAGTCACCACAATGCGGAAGGAGACGGACTGTGTGCGTATTCTCTCTGGAATCTTTAAAGGAAAAACAACTGGCACTCCAATCGCGTTATGGGTGGAAAATCAGGACGCTGACTCCTCCAAGTATGAAGATATCAAAAACCTGTTTCGACCGGGCCACGCTGACTATGCTTATCAGATGAAATACGGGTTTCGCGACTATCGGGGTGGCGGACGCTCCAGCGCTCGTGAAACGGTGGGCCGTGTTGCCGCCGGGGCCATCGCAAAAAAGCTCCTCGCCCGCAAGCGAATAAAAATTATTGGCTACACAAAACAGGTTGGTCCATATGTTGCGCAGAAAATGGATTTCAAACAAATAGAAAAAAATATCGTGCGGTGTCCGGATAAGAAAATGGCCCAGAAGATGATCGACCATATCCTTGATGCACGCAAAAAAGGGGATTCGGTAGGGGGTGTGGTCGAGCTTGTTGCCACGGGAGTACCGGCAGGCCTTGGAGAACCCGTGTTTGACCGGTTGGATGCCGATCTTGCCAAAGCCATGATGAGTATCCCCGCTGTCAAAGGAGTTGAGGTCGGTATCGGATTCGAGGCGGCGGAAATGTACGGTTCCGACTGCAACGATTCTTACATCGCTAAAGGAAAAAAAATTACCACCAAAACGAATAATGCGGGTGGGATTCACGGGGGTATCTCTAACGGATCGGATATTGTTCTGCGGATGGTCGTCAAGCCAACGTCTTCCATCACCAAATCACAAGACACCGTGACGGTCAACGGCAAGAAGGCGAAGATCCAGGTCGAAGGACGCCACGATCCTTGCGTTTCGCCACGTGCTGTGCCCATCGCCGAGGCTATGATGGCTTTGACGCTGATCGATCATTTGATGCGAAACCAATTTTCTCAACTTAAATAGTTTCCTCTATCAGGGAGGACTTGGTTCTATGCGCGTCGGTTTCGTCCAGAATAATCCTGTGTTTGCAGAGGTTGGGTCCAACTTGTCAAAAGTTGAATCCCTGCTTGCCGGCAACAATGCCGACCTTATGGTCTTGCCGGAATTGTTCAGCACGGGTTACCATTTCCTGAGCCGGGAAGAAGCTTTCACTTTGGGCGAATCCATTCCCGAAGGCCCCACCACTCAAACACTCATCCGAATTTGTGAGCAAAACCGGATTTCCATAATCGCTGGAATCGCGGAGCGGGATGGTGACCGGGCCTATAACTCGGCAGTCGTTATCGGGCCGGAGGGATACCTCGGCAAATACCGCAAAACACATCTGTTCGACACCGAAAAAAAATGCTTTGATCCGGGTGATTTGCCTTTGCGTGTTTTTGATATCGGATCGGTTCGCGTGGGTGTCATGATCTGTTTTGACTGGCGTTTTCCTGAGCCGGCCCGCTCACTGGCGCTGGCCGGAGCCGATGTTGTCGCGCATCCCTCCAATCTGGTGCTTCCACACTGTCCTCAAGCCATGATCACGCGCTGTCTGGAAAACCGTGTTTTTGCAGTCACCGCAGACCGGGTGGGAACAGAGGAACGTATCCCTGGCAGTCCACTTCGTTTTATTGGACAAAGCCAGGTGGTTGACCCCGATGGGAATATCCTGATCCGAGCTTCGGAAACAGATGAAGAAATACAAATTGTGGATATCGACATCGAAAAAGCGCGTAACAAATCCATCAACGCCCACAACGATTTATTCAAAGACCGGCGCAATGATATTTACAGGACTAGATAAATTTTGCTACTCTGAGAAATCAAACAATCACCTGAACAAATAAAGGTTCTCTCAATATGGAAAACGAAAAATCGCGCTTTTTGAAGGATGAAAATGGTTCTATATACGATTCTCAAACCAGCCTCACATGGATGGCAAATGATTCGAGGATTGATCTCGAGAAAGAGGTCTCGTGGGATGAAGCAGAACAATATGCCGCTGATATGAATAGCAAAAAAGTCGGGGGCCACGATGACTGGCGAATACCATCAGTCCAGGAAGCCTTGACACTCTTCGATCAAAACAAATTGAATAAAGATTTTAAAGGAGGCGACATCCATCTCGATTCTATTTTTTCACCGGGTGCGGGAAATACGACATGGACCTCGGAAACTCGTGGTCGCGAAGTGCGCATTGTTTTTTACATTAACGGATTTGCCTACTGGTACGAAAAAGACGACAAAACTATTTCCCACGGCGTCCGCCTGGTAAGACGCGATTAACTGCTGGGTGCTGTTGGCTGTACTGGGATAAGAAGTTTTAAATCACCCCAGCCCCTCTTTGAAAGAAAGGGGTCCATTGAAGCCCCCCCCCTTTCTGCGAAGCCGTGAGGTGCCAATTGGTAGGGGGTAAGGGGGATTTGATTTTTTCTATCCGGTTTATCCCGCCCGGCGCAACGTTGACGCCCTTCCACTTCTGAAAAAATATTCCCTATTTCCAGAAATTATTCCCGGTTGAAATCTTTCATCAGTTTCGGATTGTCCAGCATAAGTCCGAAGGCCTTTACCTTATCCGGTTGTACTGTTAACTGACGGTAGAGTAACTGGAATTGCTTTGTATCGAACGAGTCGTCCATGAGGCGGGTGAGTTGGTCTGGAGTGATGGGTTGAAGCGAGTTCTCTGAAAACAGAGATGTGCCGACTCCTATCCAGTGGGAAGAGACAAACCCCTGATGCACCAGGGCGTTAACACCTCCCGAATATTCTATGGCTTTGCGAAGGGTGTGGCGGGCAATATAAGCGGGGACGCAACGGCCTACAGCAACGGTCTTTGACGGATTCTCCGCCGGATAAACCCACAGCGTGACGCGTGTGTTCCCCATCGCAGAAAATTCTTTACGGAGTTGCCGCAGATGTTTTCCGTAACGTTTGGACATCCAGGCTTCGACCTTCACGGGTTCGCTTTCGATAGGCGGGCACTCTGCTAAAGATTTTGCTTCAGCCGCCGCTTCGCAAAACAGTAGCCCCGAAAAAAATATCGATACAGAAATTGTCCATAACCTGCGGTGGGCCATGTCACTCCGAAATGCTAAGCGCGGTATCTTTCCCTGTTAATTTTTTTGCAAGATCGTACTGGTACCGGGAATTTTCGCGTTGGGTACTTGAAGCCCGAAAAAAGGAACCAGTTCATCCTGTACGGACAACTTCCTGTAGAGTGTGTGAAATTCCTTATCACCCAACTCCGGGTTAAGCAGTTGCTGTACCTGTTCCGGGGTCACTTTTTTCTGTGAGGGTTCGTCAAACATGGTGGTCCCGATTCCTATCCAGTGAACATGCACGAAATCCTGGAGCACGAGACTACCAACACCTTTTGTATATTTTATCGCCGTGTTGAGAACATGACGGGCAATGTAGGCAGGAACGCAACGGCCCACGGCGACCACGTCCGCAGTATCCCCCATTGGAAAAACTCTGATTGCAGTGCGCGTGTTTCCCATTTCAGAGAATTCCTTCTTTATCTTTTTCCGTTCTTTCCGGAATTTCTTGGAGATGAATCCCTCCACTTTTACATTTTTCTTTTCCACCGACTGGCATTCGGCCTTTTCCTCGGCGGCACCTGCGGGAAGGGTGAATAAAAACATCCCCAGAACAACCAGACTTATGATTCGCTGAAACATACGACCTCTTGGATAAATTTACGAAAAAAAGGAAACCCGAATGGACGGAGTCCTGTAAACTAGTTAGAATATGTCGGCAACCACTAGCCGTGGGGGCCACAATGATACTTTGATTTGCTATCTACAATGACCTGCTATGTCAGGTAGTTTTTATTGGCCCTGCGCCTAGTAGTATACTTGCCCGGCGCCCGGTAGTCAGCTTTTCTTTGAGGGGTATTCATCGGCACACTTTTCACTGCAAAAGAAGTGTTCCTTGCCTTGCACCGACCGGGCAATAGCCTGATTTTTTGGCACATATACCCCGCAATTTGGATCCTGCACCATCTCCGATGCGTCGGCAGAATCTTCCAGACGCGGATTGGCCCCAAACAGGGACTTATATAACATGATGAATCCGGCGACAAGCGCCAGTATAATGATTAGTCTAGCCATATGATATCTATGGATTTTAACAAGATTAACCTCAAGAACGCAAGGTCTGCTACTTTTTTCGGCCCCTGAAATTTTAGTTATGAATGATGATTCCAAAAAGGATGAAATAGAGAAAGTCGAAGCCGAAATCGTTGATCCTGATGAGATCGAATTACTCGATTCGGTAAAAGTGGCTGAAGATCACCCGTCCCTGCTCCCGGCACCGACCAAGGGTAGTTCGGTCGCCCGGATTGATCCGCTGACAGCCTACCTCAACGAAATTCGGCGTTACGATGGTCTCACAGAAGAGGAGGAGCGGGAACTGGCCGTCAAGCTCAAGGAAACGGGTGATGCCAACGCGGCTTACCGGCTGACCACCTCACATCTCATGCTCGTGGTGCGTATCGCCATGACTTTCCGTAGACAATGGCAGAATATGATGGACCTCATTCAGGAGGGAAATGTTGGGTTACTGAAAGCGGTAAAAAACTTTGACCCGTTCCGCGGCGCCCGTCTTTCTTCTTACGCGACCTGGTGGATCAGGTCTTATATCCTGAAATACATGCTCGACAACTGGCGGCTGGTTCGTGTCGGGACAACCAACGCGCGGCGAAAACTGCTTTATAATTTGCGTAAGGAAAAAGAAAAACTCGAACTGCAGGGCTACGCACCAACAACCAAGCTGTTGGCGGAACATTTCGGCGTTGATGAAACGGATGTCATTGATGTTCAGGCCAGTCTGGGCGCGGGCGATGTTTCGGTGGACACACCCCAGCACGAAGGTGAAGAGTCGACGCCGGCTATGACCCTGTCCGATCACGCGGAAGTTACTCCTGAGCAACACGCGGAACAGGAACAGTTCCTCACATCACTCAAAAAAGAAATTGAGTTGTTTAAAAAAGAACTGAAACCTATCGAGCAGGAAATCTTGACTGATCGCGTGCTCAGTGACTCCCCGCGATCCCTTCAGGAAATCGGCGACGACCACAACATTACCCGCGAAGCCGTCCGCCAGACGGAACAACGTATCCTCAAAAAATTCAAATCCTACGTAGCAGAAAATATGCCCGACTACCACTGACCTTGGGGTTATAACGATACTTTGATTTGCTATATAAAATGACCTGCTATTTCGGGTAGTTTTTATTGGCCCTGCGCCTAGCAACCACTGACCGTGGGGGCGACAAAGACCACTAGCTCCCTTCCAGAAGCGGAGAAATCAGTCCCCTTTTTCAAAGGAAGTTAGGGGGATTTAGCATCTTCAAAATCATGGTCCTGCCGCTCACAGCTTTGTGGTAGAATCCCACCAATCATTCCCTTAACTCAAATCAG
>CAJWQP010000054.1 GCA_913045445.1 uncultured Nitrospina sp.
TCAATGAAAATTAAATATCAGGAATGTATTATAACGTGAATGATTCGGAAGGATAACATGCTCTGCATCTGGCTGGAAGCTAGATATAACCTGTCAGGAGATGACAGAATTTCCATGTTTGCTTCAAATTGTGATTCAAAGCTTCCATTACAGGCCATAAGACGAATTCCATGTTTCGCAGATACAACATCACTTTTCGGGAAGATAAGAAGAAGGCATTTCTAGACACGGAAGTGTATCTGTGGGGCAGTCTAGTGAAAAGAAAATCCTCCCACTACCCACTGAACACTGCCTAAGAAATAATCAACATTCCTCGTTAAAACACGGACAGTGGACGGACAGTCCACAAAAAAAGGGCCATGGCCGAAACCATAACCCCTTGTAATATTGGTAGCGGTGGAGAGAATTGAACTCCCGACCTCACGGATATGAGCCGTACGCTCTAACCAGCTGAGCTACACCGCCTTGTTGTAAAAACGATTTAGAAATATACCCCAACTGATATGGCATGGCAATTATTAATTAAATACTTATGCCCCTGTCCTCTTCCATGCCGATGATTCTGGAACGACACTTATTTTAGGATTTATCATTAGGCCGACCAGACACCCCTCTCATGCCTTGCCTTTCCAGCGGCGAACATCTCTCATAAATTTTTCGCGGTCCATTTTGCGGTCACTTGGAAAAGCTTGTAGCAGAGGCAAAGGGTAATCCCTTTCCGCAGGGAAATGCTCAAATGCTCCCTTCCCAACTCGATAGATATTGTTGAAGGTTCTGTAACAACCGCTTATCCCCACAAAGTCCCATGAGGTCCTGCCTTCTATCAAACACACCAGCTCTGTGGATGAAATACCTTCATAAAGCGTTATTTTTTCCAGGGAGCCCTTGTGAATTTTAAGAATCTCATCTCTGAAATCGATACTCCATATTTCTGATTCGTCATTTGGCCCAAATACTTCCAATTGATACAAAGTCTGCCAATGTCGCCATCCATCCAGTTTTTCACAGGAATTCAATTTTTCGATGAATTGATTCTCTAGATACTCTCTAATGATTTGCATTTCATTTTCATATTGCTCCGGGTCACCGGTCATTGACTTGATCGGTGGCACCTCCAGCACAGGTTTGAACGCAACTTTATGACTGTCGTCCTCCCGCACTCGAACAAACTCTGACGATTGCTTGCCTATTTTCACCCCCTCTTTCGTAATATGTGCCACATCACCGGGGTAAAAGGTGCTTGATTTAATCTCTGGACAGTATTCAGCAAGATCGGCTAGAAACTGATCCGGCGTTGTGGGAAATGAATAATGATTCAGAAAAGCCAATTCATCACGATAGCGAAACGCCGCCGATCCCGGAACCACAAACTTGGGTCGCAAGGCACCCACTACCTTAAGAAATGAACTGTACTCTTCAAAGGGAATATTCAACGATTTATGATGAGAAAAGCTTCCTTCCAATAATGGAAGAAAACGTGAGTGAGCAAAATCTACTTGTCCGTACAACTTATGAATGTAGGAAATGATCTCAGGAATGACCACAGTGTCTACCTGATTCCATATAGTCACTTCTCCATCATGAACCAGCAGGCCGTGTTCCGGATAGTAATCTCCCTCGTTGCAGGATGGAGTTGGAGTGAGGGTCACATCCTGTAGTCGGACAGGCTCAAAATCATCTACGGGATGAATATTGTCATAACCCAGTTCTTTCATGACATCGATGAGGATGTCATCCTTAGGCACCAGTATCATGACATCAGGCTTCAAAACAGAATTATTCTCCTTCAGGTACGCAAGAGTTCGCACATCGAAATGGTCCTGATGTCGATGAGAAATATTGAGCACATCGACCGGGGGAATTTTATCCAGATCCAGATTTATACTGGGACATAAGACATTGGTGTCTTCCCAAAGATAATCGAACCAGACAGGATCGGTCAAAATGGTGGTGTTTTTGGATTGAATGAGCATGCTCGCATGCCCAATAAGAGTTGTCTTTATCATCGCATTGAATAATTTGAAGGAAACGGAGAAAGAGTAACCGAACAAGACAAGATTCTCAAGTCCTTTTCCCCGACTGCCAGAGTCAAATGTTTATTGACAAAAAGGTACATGTTTTACAAAATAAAACCTTTATAAATTGACACACAGGAAAGCCTCAATCCAATGGATCAGCAAGCAATACAGTTCGAAGAAGGCAAGGAGTGCCCCATACAAATAACCGGAATGGGAGGCGGGCTCTCATTTTCACCCAGCGGTGACATGCTGTTTATCGCCAATGTTGACAATCCCGGTCAGGAGCAAATAGATGCCTGGGACGGAAAATGGCGGACCAAATTATTTACCGAATCAGAATTTCCTGCCATACCGTTGTTCGCGATAGGCAGTGAAAACTGGATCATCGAAGCGCCCTGCAACCCTACCGAGCAGGAAAAAGAAACTCCCGGATACTGTGAAGCCCTGTATGCAAAAGAAGACTACGAAATGGGCGCGATCCTCGTGGACGCTACAACGCATATCATAAAAAAAATAACCCGAGTCGAGCTGGATGAAATGTTTGTAGAAAGAATGGTTATGTCCTGGAATCCATTTCGCGGCACAGGCGACCAGTATACAAAATCTTATAACCAGGAAACATTTAACGAGAAAATCACCGAACTTTTTAAAATGAAGACCACCAAACAAATGTGGATGAGTTCCTGGTAGCAGGAGAGACCCACTGTTGCCAACTATACGATTTAAATATATTTTCCGCGATTTTATCCTATGCTTATCGGGACGGAAAATACCTGATTGGCACGGGTTATGTGTTTACAACCAGCCCTGCATGTGTTAGCGTGTAAGTATAGATGAGTTGAAAGAAGTGATGTGTCGGATTTCTTTAGGAAGTGCGCACGGGGGAGATCAGGATAAAACACAAAGTTTTATTATAACAACCATCCGAAGGGTGGTTTTTTTTTGCGTTTAATACCGTCTTCAGAGTTACAAATTTAACTGATCTTTAATTAAAGTCTTGAGAGGCTGATTTCAAAATGACTTGAAAAGCCGTCTTGAGTATTTGCAGGAGAGTAACAGAATGACAGCTGGAACAGTAAAATGGTTTAATGAGAGCAAAGGTTATGGGTTTATCGAATCAGAAGATGGAGTGGACTGTTTTGTCCATTTCTCGGAGATTCAGTCCGATGGATTCAAAACTTTGAACGAGGGTCAAGCGGTTGAGTTTGAGAAAACCATGGGCCAGAAAGGGCCTCAAGCGTCTAAAGTAGTGCCTAAGTAACTGTATTCATTAATCTATCACCGACAGAGCGAAAGCTCTGTCGGTTTTTTATTTACTAACAAAGGAAACAGTAAAAATGCATCAGGTTAAAGTTTATGATGGTTCAGGCAACCTTAAAAAAGTAATTTCAGTAAAAGCATTGAACAAAAGATCTGACGATATGATCGAAAGCCCTTCTCAGTACAGAAAAAATCGTGTAAATGCAACTCCCCCGGCTAATCCCATTGATATAAGCAGTGCAGGAAAAAAGAAATAACAAAAAGAGTTGTCCCGCATTCCAAAGGCTTAAGGCAACAATTGCCCCCTCACTATCACACTCAAGGATTAAGCTCTATAGAGACTGTGTATATGGTCAAGAAAATCCAAATCAATTGTAGGCCTCCCTACCCCCCCCCATAACCAAAAACAAATCCACCTATAAGACCATAATGGACACCGTTTTCTTCAAATCCTTTTAACAAGGTTGTAAGAACTGATTTAAAGTTCATTGTCCCTTGTAGAAAAAATTAATGGTACCAATCATTTTTATTTATCCTCTTCATCATCATCTAGGTCTTCTTCCTCTTCAACATCTTCAATTTCTACATCTTCAAACTCTTCTTCTTCCTCCTCGATTTCTTCTATCGCTTCTTCGCGAACAAACTCCGGGTATTCCAGTTGCTGAAGAAACTCAGACTCGCCCAGAGCATTGAACCCTTCATCAGTATAAGGATTCCCTTCTATATAAAGTCTTAATAAATTGCTCATGCTTTCAGACTCGGCGATTGCTTTTATTCCTTCGTCACTTATATCGTTATATTCGACCATTAAATGCGTTAAGTTTTTAAAATATTCTGATTCGACGATGCAATCGATTCCTTTGTCTCCTATCTTGTTACGGTCCAGAGAAAGCAGGCTGATGGATTCCATATTTTTGGATTCAGCAAGTTTGCATATACCCACTTCCGTAATTTTATTCAGTTCGAGATACAATTGAGTCAAGTTAGAGAACCCATCAAAGTCCGCAATGAATCCACACTCAAGGTCACCTATTCCAAGATTACTCAAGTCACACACCATTCCATCATCCGTTTCTTTGATACGCTTGCGAAATAAATTGAGAATCAGAAAACCCTTTAGCGCGTCCTTTCCGGCATCAGTGAGCTTATTATCAGACAGGTCAATTTTCTCAACATTTGGAAAGTTAGGGCTTTTGGCAAATTCAATGGCGCCTTCGTCTGTAATACCATTTTTGCGCAAATCAAGAATTTCCAGAGAACTCAATTTGGTGGATGCCGCAAGATGCTTTAATCCCTCATCGCCCAATCTATTTTCTGCAAGTGCCAAGGCTGTCAGATCACTCAACTGGTCAGATTCAGCAACAAAACGGGCACCCTCCGGGCCAATATCATTATGCGCCAAACGCAGTGATTTCAGACTGGGTAGATTTTCAGTTTCCGCCAGCGCCTTAATTCCTTCATCACCAATTTTATTCCGGTACATTTTCAAAAATTGCAGATTCGGCAAATTCCCCGATTCGGCAATTGCAATGGCACTCTCTTTGGTTAACTTATTATTACTGATGGTCAATCGCTTCAACTGCTTGATAGAACGAGAACCAGCAAGGGCCACAGCACCGTTCTGGCCCAACTTTATAAAACTAAAATCGAGAGTTTCAAAATCTCCGCTCAATTGGAATCCCTTGCGGATCGTTCCCTCAATATTGTAGTACTTGCCTTTTGTAGCCATTCAAAACTCCCAAAATAATGATATTACGACTAATAATTGATCTACAGGAATTGGTAATAATAAGATTACAAAGTTTTCCAATCAAGAAAAAACGCTTTTAAAGAAATTAATCAGGCTTTTGAAATACGCGTTGTCATGAGCCACCATCATATCGTTGTGCCCTACCCCTGAAAGAATATCAAGTACCTTGTGCTTCGATCCAGCGTTTTGATGATTCAATACAGCTTCCTGTGGGATAATCAGAAAATCATCCTCTCCGTGCATAACAAGAATCGGGCATTTAACCATTCGTATTTTTTCACTGTTATTGAACAGCTTGTTTTCTTCAGGAGTGATTTCATTAATTTGCAACCCCCGTCTTTCGACAAGGGGTATTGGGTCAGCATACCCACTTTCAAGAACGCAACAGGATATCTCCGGGAACTGTACACAAAGTTCAATTGCTGAAGCGCTACCGAGGGAACGACCCATCACACAAACCTGTGATTGAAACTTTTCATTTTCCTTCAGGTATCTGTATAGGGCAGAAGCATCTTTTAGCGCATTTCGGAGGGAGGGTGTTCCGGTGCTCTTGCCATATCCTCTAAAGTCGCAGACAGTCAGCTCACAGCCCAGCGCATTAAAATATTTAGCCAATTCATCGTAATCTGAAACTATCTCGCCATTACCATGAAAAAATAACAGACTGAATTTAGCTTTTTCCGATGGGTGACGTCTTACATGCACCTTGCATTCCTGATCCATTTTTACAAAAATGTCTTCTGCCATTTCAGGGCAGGCAGAGCTGTCTGCTCTTGGGAAAAAGAGGTTTCGATTGAATTCGACGGAGTCAAAAATGGATGTCATCAGAATGGCCTCTATTTTACTTGAATAACTGGTTGAATTATAAGCACTATAAATACACCAAAAACATGAAGATTCAATGTTGAAAATCGTTGAAATTTTCCTGCAAACGTGAAAAGATGCCCGCCAAAAATCAAATAAGAAATTTATCCTGATATAGGGACTTCAATATTCTAACCCATGGGGTGTTTTTACTGCCCTATTTTGCAATTAAGGAGATGTCATGTTACTGGAAAGCGCACCAATTGAGAAACTATTTAAATCTTTAGAAGCAATTCACGAAAAGGCCCGTAAGAACCTCGGTCGCTCACTGACTTCTGTTGAAAAAAACCTATACAGTCATATGGGTAATACTGATTATTCCAAGCTGGAGCGTGGCTCGTCGGACGTTGTTCTCAGTCCTGACAGAGTCGCCATGCAGGATGCGACGGCCCAAATGGCTATCCTTCAGTTTATGTCCGCTCAGTTGCCAGAGGTTGCGGTTCCCAGTACGGTGCATTGCGACCATTTGATCCAGGCGGCCGTGGGCGCCGACAAGGACCTCATCGCGGCTGAAGAGCTGAATAGAGAAGTTTATGATTTTCTGCGATCCGCCGCGATGAAATACAATATGGGATTCTGGAAGCCCGGCTCTGGTATTATTCATCAGGTGGTATATGAAAATTATGCGGTTCCCGGCACCATGATGGTCGGAACCGACTCTCACACCCCGAATGCTGGCGGCATGGGAATGATTGCCGTAGGTGTGGGTGGCGCAGACGCTGTTGACGTGATGACAGGACAGGGTTTCACCACCAAAATGCCGAAAATCGTAGGTATTCGCCTGAAAGGCAAACTGAACGGCTGGACCTCGGCAAAAGACATTATTCTCAGAGTTGCTACTATGTTAACTGTTAAAGGCGGAACCGGGAAAATCGTTGAATACTTCGGTGAAGGCGCAAAAGCTTTGAGCGCTACTGGCAAAGGTACTGTCACCAATATGGGGGCAGAGATCGGTGCGACAACTTCTACTTTTGGTTATGATGATCAAATGGATCCCTACCTCCGCGCTACTGGTCGTGCACCGATAGCGGACTTGTGTAAGCAGTACGCCGATCATCTACAGGCCGACCCTGAAGTAGAAAATGATCCTGAAAAATTCTACGACGAGTACCATGAAATTGACCTTGATCAATTAGAACCTCATATTGTAGGCCCACACACACCAGACCTTGGACGTCCAGTTTCTGCCATGTCAGCAGAGGTAGACGAAAAGGGGTATCCAGCGGAATTGTCTTCAGCTCTTATCGGGTCCTGCACCAATTCAAGCTACGAGGATATGAGTCGTTCCGTGAGCCTGGTTCGGCAGGCTAAAGCCGCTGGAATCAAACTGAAGTCCAATTTCCTGGTTACACCCGGATCGGAGCAGGTTTACGAGACCATCAAACAGGATGGCATCCTGGGTGAGTTTGAGGAAGCTGGAGCAACGGTTCTGGCAAATGCCTGTGGTCCATGTATCGGACAATGGAAAAGGGAAGATAAACAGAAAGGCGAGCCCAATAGTATTCTGACCTCATACAACCGTAATTTTGCCAAGCGAAACGATGGGAATCCAGAAACGCTTGGATTTATCAGCAGTCCTGAGCTTGTTGTTGCCATGGCATTTGGCGGGTCCATGAAATTCAATCCAATGACCGATACGCTGAAAGATAAGGATGGGAATGATTTTAAATTCGATCCCCCAGCGGGTGATGTCCTTCCAGCCAATGGTTATTCATCGAAAGACAGTGGCTATGAAGAGCCAACAAAGAGCGGTGAAGTCGTTATCAGTCCGACCAGTGAGCGACTGGCTTTTCTGGAGCCCTTTTCAAAGCAGGATCCTGTTAATGACTATAAGGATTTACCATTATTGCTGAAGGCTCAGGGAAAATGCACCACTGACCACATTTCCCAGGCGGGGCCCTGGTTGAAATTCAGAGGCCATCTGGACAACATCAGTAATAATATGTTTCTCGGTGCCACCAATGCTTATACCGGTGGAACGGGGACGGGAAACAACCCAGTTTCCGGCGAAAAAGATGTTGAGCTTAATAAAATCGCTCGAAATCTGAAGGACCAGGGGCTGGGATGGGTCGCAGTGGGTGATGAGAATATTGGTGAAGGCTCCAGTCGCGAGCATGCCGCAATGGAACCCCGTCATATGGGAGCCCGTGCATTCATTGCTAAATCATACGCCCGTATTTTTGAGGCCAATCTCAAAAAACAGGGAGTGTTACCTTTGGCCTTTACCAGTAAAGATGATTACGAAAAAATCCAGGAAAAGGACCGAATTACCATAAACGGCCTGGATCAATTGGCTCCCGGTGGATCGTTGACTGTTCTCTTGAGTCATGAAGGGGGCGACAGTGATGAGATTTTTGTCGATCATACCCTGAACGAGCAGGAAATTCAGTGGTTCTACCATGGTTCGGCATTAAACTACGTCGGTTCCCAGAAGTAATTTTAAAAGCAGGCAAAAACAAAACCCCAGGTTCCTCACGGATCCTGGGGTTTTTTTATATCTGATATTTGCAAAGCCTGCAAAATACTAAAACGATTTATTCAAGCACAGTTTTTTTAATTCCTTCAAGGCATTTTCTGCAAGCAATCCTATCTTTTTGCCTTTGTATTTTTTGGCGATACTGTCCAGAATATAAGCATCATACTTTTTCGGCTGGTAATCCGGGTTTAAATCCAACTCATCTTTTGAACTTGCAAGTTTACGTTTAAAAAACATAACGCTCCTTCCCCAGAAAAGAGGAAAATTCTTAACAGTTTTTCCCCAGTTTTAACACAGGAGAATTCCCAGAAAGATACAAGAACACCTTTGAAAATTAAGTATTTACACATACCCTAAAAAAGGCTGGGGGAAATGTCAAGTTTTTGGGGGTTTCAGGGAATGTAAAATAACAGAAGGAATGTTCTAACACACTGAATTTAAATAGGGAAACTATCAGTTTAAGACCGCTTAATCCACCCCTTCTTTTTTCCATTCCTCCAGGTGATTCGCGTCCATTCTCCTTTAGTTTGAACAAGGCACACTCGGACACCCGTTTTGAGACGATTACATATTTCGCCCTCGGGGTTCAGATATACGTGGTGAGTTTTTTGCAGAATTAAATAGTTATCCAATGTGCAGACTTCTAACTAGCCGGATCCGGACTTAGATGGAGGGATTTATCTTTAACATAGCTGCCTTCTTTTATAATTTTAAGACTGATGTCCGGCTTGAGGGGAGTGTTTTCTTTCCTGCCGTTGATGACAGCTATTTCCAGGGCGTGTCGTTTGTCGCCCATTTCTTTAACAGCAATACTTTCCAGGGTATCGCCTTTTTGAACACGATATATAACCAAATGTTTGGGTTTATATCGGCGATTGTCTCTGGCGTGTTTTTTCCCGCCGTAAACCAATCCATGCAAGCGGGAAAGGTAGGAATTCTGATTGTCTTTGAGATGGGAATTGTTCCGTGACAGGGACGATGCCATCAACCCCGCTTTTACAATACGTTCTTTTGTTTCCGGATGACTGGCCTGAAAACTGTGATAGGCTTGACCGCTCATGATCTCCTGGTTTCTCAAGTTTCGTAAAAAATTGACCATACCAATAGGTTGGTAGCCTGCATCCGTAGCATTCATCATGCCTATTGCGTCCGATTCCAGTTCGGCCTCGCGACCATAGCCCATATTGATCTGCTGGAACATTGCTGAACTCACAGCCAACCACTGGCCAGCATTTTTGGGACTGGCTATGGCCCCGCCAAAACTTAAAATTTGAGCGCCTATAGATCGAATCATCATTTTTGCACCATGATGCAAGGTAACATGACCTATCTCGTGGCCGATAACAGAAGCCAGCTCTGCCTCACTGTTTAAAGCCGCAAGTAAACCCCGGGTTACATAAATATAACCTCCGGGTAGCGCAAAGGCATTGATATCGGAGCTATCCACCAATTTAAAAAAGAACTTGGGAAATTCTTTGTTGACCAGTTTGGAAACAAGCGTTTGTCCTAACTGATTGACATACAGTTGCAGGGCTTTGTCCTGATAGATACCGTACTGCTGAACCACTTCCTTGTCAGCGGATCGACCCATGCTCAGCTCAGTTTCTTTGGAAATGAAGGGAACTGAATAAACAACAGAAACCGTGACAAGAAGAACAAGCAGTACGACCGCTGTAAAGAAATATGGAGCTTTAAATCTCTGAGGTTTGCGAGGCATTGTTCGGGTTGGCCAACAAGAGTCAAGCCGGTGCTTCGAGTTTCTTTAATCGGGAACCAACAAGTTCTATTTTGGCATGACCTGAAAATTTTGTTTTCATTTCGCGCAAAGTCAACAACGCTCCATTATCATCTTCGTTTAATTCATAACAACGAGCCAGACTCAGATATACGTGAAATAACGGAAATCCCATCTGGCTTTCAATAATGGTCTTGTAGGCCACAATTGCGCCCTTATAATCCTTTTTGCCCTCCAGGGAATATGCCACTCCTACACTGGCAAGTTGATAGGGAAGGTTTGCAGGGGAGGCTTCTTGTATAATATCCTTGTAAAGCCCAATAGCGCGATCATAGGCATGAGTATTGTATAATTCATCTGCGAGAATAAGGGTAGCTCTTTGTTTCTGTGGGCCGTCACTGAATTGAGTCAACAGATTTTCCATTTTCCCAATAACTTCCTGCGATTTAGGTTCTTTTGCCGCCCTAGCCTGTTCCATCTCATAATAAAGAGACTCCATCCTCAGGTTTTTAACATCTTGATTATATTTTATCCCCACACCTGCCAGAACGATAAGAACCAATACGGTCACAACCGATATCACTCCCGTTTTATGTTTTGAAATATAAGCAATTAATATGTCAGTCGTTGAAATAAACTGATCGGGTTCATTCAATAGTTCTTTCCGTTTTATTCTTACACTCTTTGCCATAATCTTGCTGTCTCCGGATCAACAATGCTTTTTACAGTAATAAAATATTTCTAAGGTTGGCTACCTATTATAAACTCAAAAGAATTTTGCATACAAGTGAATTCTCCCTGCGTATTAATCTGCATTTTGCTAGTAGGTATATGAGGCAAATTATATATAATGATTGGACATATAGCTGAGCTGTGACTTTATTTAATCGCCTGGATTAACCATCATGAGAAATAAACGCATAACTGTTGTAGGGGCCGGCAGCTGGGGAACGGCATTATCTATTCTACTGTCGAGAAACGGGTACGATGTGGACCTTTGGGTCTATGAACAGGACCTGTGTCAACAAATTCGGGAGAAACGGAAAAATAGATTATATTTACCCGGCTATTCCTTGCCAGAATCAATCCAACCGACGAACTCACTTAAGGAGGCCATCGGAAGGAATGAGGTAGTGCTTCTGGTCGTTCCCACGCATATCGTGAGGAAAACGGCAACGGAAATGGTGCCATTGGTTAATCCTAACAGTCTGATTATCAACGCCGGCAAGGGGATAGAAAATGATTCCCTTTCCACCATCCGGAAAATTCTCAAGGATACTCTGCCCGATCATTGTCATCTGGCGACATTGTCGGGCCCCACTTTCGCCATAGAAGTTGCACAAGGAGTTCCATCTGCAATTGTCGCGGCGGCAGAAACAGATGATTTGGCGGAAAAAATCCAGTCTATATTTTCCTGCCCCTTGTTGAAAGTATTCACCAGTACTGACCCGGTCGGAGTTGAAATTGGTGGCGCCCTTAAAAATATTATTGCTATAGCCACGGGAATTTCTGATGGACTTGGCATGGGTCATAACGCCAGAGCCGCTTTGATCACCCGTGGATTAGTGGAAATCACTCGTATTGGTACAGCTTTAGGAGCCAGACCTGAAACCTTTTCTGGACTTTCAGGCCTGGGTGATCTGGTTTTGACCTGTACAGGTGAACTTAGCAGGAACCGCCAGGTGGGATTAAAAATTGGTCAGGGAGAAAAACTCACCGACATCACAGGTAATATGAAAATGGTCGCCGAAGGCATCCTCACTGTAAAATCTGCTTATGCCCTCAAATCGAAACTGAATATCCAGGCCTCCGTTATTGATGAGACATACAAAGTTCTATATGAATCTAAATCACCGCAACAAGCTGTTGAGGATTTGATGCGTGTGAACATTACCTCCGAATTCGCTGGAGTAAAAGGCTTATAATGGATAAAAATATTTTAGAAAAACTGCTTCTCGACTTATATGACCACAAAATTGACCCAAAACAGGCCGCAGACAAACTATCCACCCTCCCATATCAGGATTTGGATTTTGCCAGGGTTGATCACCATCGTTCCCTGAGAAGCGGATTACCGGAGGTTATATACGGTAAGGGGAAAACGAGCAGTCAGTTAATATCAATCATCAAATCGTTGCATAAAGCAGGTAACGATATTCTCGTCACAAAACTTGATGCGGAAGTCTATAAAAGGATTAAGAAAAAAATTTCCGCTGGCGCTGTTTATAATGAATCATCACTCACTTTGGTGATTCAAAAAGTAAAGCAAAGGAAAAATAAAGTTGGACACATCACGCTGGTATCGGCGGGCACATCTGATATTCCTCTTGCCGAGGAGGCACAGGTCACAGCGGAGCTATTTGGCAGTAAAGTTGAACGGATTTTCGATGTGGGTGTTGCTGGTATTCATCGACTTCTCGACAAAATAGACGGTTTGCGCGAAGCACGTGTGGTTATCGTGGTGGCAGGAATGGATGGGGCTCTTGCCGGCGTGGTGGGTGGGTTGGTCAGTTGTCCGGTTATTGCAGTACCTACCAGCGTAGGTTATGGAGCGTCCTTTGGTGGGGTTGCCGCTTTGCTGACCATGCTGAACAGTTGCGCCACCGGTGTTGCCACTGTCAATATAGATAATGGATTCGGCGCCGGATGCATCGCGCACAAGATTAATTTGCTGGGGGAGAAAGATAAGAAGTGATCAAACGTTTCATCCCTTCCTCTGGTGTTATAGCTTGCCGATAAGAAAAATCATTTTTCGCTCGTGATATATTAAAAAAATGCGATTTTGCCAGTTGCGCCGCGAGGAAGCGGGTCATTGGCGGTTCATTTTTTAATCCAAAAACATTATATATAATCTCCAGTATTCTTCCTAACCGGGTGGCGCATTGGAAGGAAATTGACCTCGTCACTAATGGCAGTTTCAGTTCCTTCAGTAGGCTATTGATCCAGTCCCACAACACGACGGGTTTACCGTCACTCACAAAATAACATTTCCCTGCGACTGGTCCACCCACATCCAGTTTGTCACAAGCCTGGATGTGAGCGGCGACAGCGTTATCGATGTAGATCATATCGACCTTGTTTTTTCCATCACCCACTTGAACCAGCCTTCCCTTTTTTGCGCGGTCGATGAGTCGCGGCACAAGATGAGGGTCGCCAGGTCCCCATATCAGGTGTGGTCTGATGCATACGGTGGCAAGTCCACCTCTCCCATTCGACGCCATAACAAGTTTCTCTGCAATGGCCTTTGTTTTTGGATAATGACAAAGATATTTATCAGGATACGGCGTTGTTTCATCCACGTCCTCCGCATCTGATTGACCAAAAACAACGCTGGGTGAACTTGTATAAATAAGTTTTTTTACTTTGTTCTCGCAACAAGCAAATATAATATTTTCCGTACCTTCAACATCGGTCCGATAAAACTCTTCGTAGCCACCCCATATTCCGGGGATGGCGGCTGTGTGGAACACAACCTCCTGTTCCTTCAAAGCTGATACTACAACAGGACGATCCCTGATATCCCCTTTGATACATTTTATAGATTCTCCCAGCTCAGGATAAGCTTTTCTTCCCATTACGGTGATCTCATCTCCACGTT
>CAJWQP010000055.1 GCA_913045445.1 uncultured Nitrospina sp.
CCTCATACCTTTCACCTGGGCAATATGTAGACTCTTCAACGCACTCATTCTGGTAACCGGAGTGTCGTTATTAATGGTAAAGGAGAAGAGGAAAACCAGGGGGGAGGATGCACGGTTACCTATTTTTGACTTACTCGGCAAAGGTCTTCAAGCTTTTTTTCGGCGGCCCCTGTGTCGATAGCCTGACGGGCAATGTGAATGGCATCATCAAGAGTTTCCGCCTTTCCTGCGGCAATGATAGCCGCTGAAGCGTTCATCAAAACGATATCGCGTTGCGGTCCTTTTTTCCCGGACAGTACATCCTTCAATATCTCCGCGTTTTCTTTTGGACTACCCCCCACCAAATCTTTCGGATCACAAGCGTGCAACCCAAAGCTGTCGGGCCGTATAAGGTATTCCTTAACCTTTCCCTTGACCAGTTCGCATACTCTGGTTTCACCGGTCAAGGTGATTTCATCCAGACCGTCACACCCTGAAACCACAAAAGCATGACGACTTCCCAGTTGCTTCAATACGTTGGCAATTTGCTCCAGTCGACTGGGGTCGTAAATACCTATCACCTGGGCGTGTGCTCCTGCCGGATTGGTCAAAGGACCCAACAAGTTAAAAATGGTACGGAATCCGAGTTCCTTTCTCACTCCGGCGGCGTGTCGCATAGCTCCGTGCATAAGTGGAGCGAAGAGGAATCCGATACCCACTTCATCGATACATTTTTCAACGGTTGCTATCTCCGCTTCGATATTAACGCCGAGGCATTTCAGCACATCGGCGCTTCCGGAACGGCTGGAGACAGCCCTGTTGCCGTGCTTGGCAACGGTAATACCCGCGCCAGCCACGACAAAAGCGGCGGCGGTGGATATGTTAAACGTGTCGGCACCGTCGCCGCCAGTACCGCATGTATCAACAACCGGGTCGGCTTTAACATTCAGCCGTTCCGCTTTTTCGCGCATAACCCGTGCTGCACCAACAATCTCCGAAACACTTTCCCCTTTGATACGAAGTGCTGTCAGAAAAGCCCCCAACTGAGAACTCTCCGCATGGCCCTCCATAATCTGGGTCATGACCAAAACCATTTCATCTTCGGTCAGGTCCGTTTTATCGATGATTTTATTTAGCGCTTCAAGGATATTCATAAAATAATTTGATTTACCCAGGTCAGCTCACTGGCATCTCTAGAAAATTCTTGAGCATATCTTTACCGCTGGCAGTGAGGATCGACTCAGGATGAAACTGCACGCCCTCAACAAACATTTCCTTATGCCTTATTCCCATGATCTCTCCATCGTCACTCGTAGCGGTGATTTCGAATCCATCGGGAACCGTATTTTTATCCAACACCAGCGAATGATAGCGCGTTGCTTCAAAAGGATTGGGTAGCCCTTTGAACAAATTCTTGTCATCATGTGTCACCATTGACGTTTTGCCATGCATCAGTTTTCCGGCCTTAATTATTTTTCCGCCAAAGGCACGGGAGATCGATTGATGCCCGAGACAGACTCCCAGCAGAGGAATTTCCCCGGCGAAATAAGATGCCGCCTCGATAGAAATACCTGCCTTCTCTGGCGTACAGGGTCCAGGTGATATGACAATCCTTTCAGGTTTCATCTGCTCTATCTCTTTAAGCGTTATTTTGTCGTTACGGTGAACCACAACATCCGCCCCCAACTCTCCCAGATACTGAACCAGGTTGTAGGTGAACGAATCGTAGTTGTCGATCATCAATATCATCGGACGAGCCCTTTCTCGGCCAGCTCAATCGCTTTGAGCAGTGCTCTACCCTTGCTCATGGTTTCTTCATATTCATTTTCAGGAACTGAGTCGGCGACAACACCCGCGCCCACGCCAAGGTAAGCAGTATCCTCTTTAATCAAAAGAGTACGAATAGCAATTGCGGTATCCATATTGCCGCTGAAACTTATGTATCCGACCGCCCCACCGTAGAGTCCCCGCCGTGTGGGCTCCAGTTCCTCAATAATTTCCATAGCACGAATCTTGGGCGCACCGGATAAAGTACCTGCCGGAAACGTCGCGGCCAGAACATCATAACTATCGAGTCCGTCTTTCAACCTCCCTCGCACATTGGAAACGATATGCATGACATGAGAGTAGCGCTCAATAATAAACTGTTCGTTGACCACAACACTACTCGTTTCAGCCACGCGGCCTACATCGTTGCGACCAAGGTCAACCAGCATGATATGTTCCGCCAGCTCCTTTTCATCGCTGAGGAGATCCTTTTCCAAAGCCTGATCTTCCTCCTCCGATTGTCCTCGCTTGCGAGTTCCAGCAATGGGTCGGACTTCAATCTTATCCCCTTCTAGACGCACCAGAATCTCGGGTGACGAACCGACAACCCTGATATCACCAAATTTCAGATAGTACATGTATGGTGATGGATTAATCGTTCTCAACGCCCGGTAAATGGTGAACGGGTCTTTGCTGATGTTAAATTTCAATCGTTGCGCAAGAACCACCTGTATCGCATCGCCTTCAAGAATATATTCCTTGATTCTCTGAACAGCATCTTTATATTGCTCTTTCTCAAAATTAGATTCAATGCGGGTTTGCTTTTCAGAGTTATCCACCCCCTCGTCATGAACCGCGGCGGGAAGGTCGGCTCTCAATTTATTCTCTATCACTGCAATATTTTTGGCGGCCTGATGATATGCTTCCACCGCATCATCGTTTTTCACATGGACATTGGAAACGATCTTGATCGTTTGCGCGACATTATCAAATATCAACAAATTATCGGTAATGATGAATCGAGCATCAGGAACATTAAGGTCGTCTTCCGTATCCTGCGGCAATTCCTCAAAGGAGCGGACCATGTCGTAACCGATAAACCCAACCGCACCTCCAGAAAAACGGGGCAGACCCGCCACCTCCACCGGCTCATATTCTGCCAGAATATCTTTAAGTCCGGTCATGGGACTCCCGTCTGTGATCTCCCTTGTTTCTGTATGACCGTTATTTTCTACCGTGACCTTGTTTCCTTTTAAACTGATGATGATCTTTGGATCACATCCAAGGAAACAATATCGCGCCCACTTCTCCCCACCTTCCACACTTTCGAACAGAAAGGAATACTCGCCTCCGCTTATTTTCATATAAGCAGAAACGGGTGTATCCAGGTCAGCGAGAATTTCCTTGTAAACGGGAATCAAGTTGCCCTGTTTGGATTTTTCTTTAAATTCTTCTAGCGTGGGTTTCAGCATAAGTTTGAGGTCGCAAATAACCTGAAATAAGCAAACCTAAAGGTTTGCCCTACATAGTCAAAAGCTATGGTTTCGTAGGGCAAGGCTTCAGCCTTGCGGCAATATGGCCCAGAAAAGCTCAACCTGCTGGTTTTATGACATTACTATAGGGGTGTCAAGGCATTTACCAGAATGAAACAGGCCTTACCACAGCCTCGGGACTATTCGCAGGCCGACCAGTCTTCTCCACTCCAGTGAAGGATGAGTCCATTATCACCGACAGCGTACATATTTTCGTCGGAACTCCCCCAGAGAGCGGTGAGGTATTCTTCCGTATTCGATTCAATACGAGTCCATTGTTCTCCGTCATTGAACATGATCATTCCCAGGTCACCGACAGCGAAAACCATTTCTTTGGAAGGACCCCATACATCAAGAAAGAAATCCATCGTTCTTGTTGGCATTTCTGTTATGTCACGACCATTGAATTTAAAAATGATTCCATCCGACCCGCAAATGTACATATCATCCGGACCAAATCCATAGAGTCCATAAAACTCGTGACCCGAGTTAACGGTGAGGCGCACCCATCGATCATCTTCCTGATGCAGAATGAGCCCATCATATCCAACCGCATACATTCCGCCTTCGGGGCATCCCCAAAGCCGAGTGATATCCACCTCGGTTCCTGTCTGTAAAAACTTCCACTCACTGCCATCATAGCGAAGAATCCGACCAAGGCGCGCGCAGGCATAGATCTCGGTTTCAGACAGACCAAACAGTCCATTCATAGGCGGTAGTTTTTCTGTTTCCTGCACTGACCATTCTTTACCGTTGTAGTGAAGGATTCTGCCATCGGTAACAACAGCAAACACGTTGTCCGGCGCGGAACCCCAAATATTTTTCACCGCCCAGCTACCATTGAGGTTCATAGAGGTCCACTTACCGCCATCAAAGTGAAGCATGGTTCCTTCGGCCCCGCCGACAAAGATATTATCCTTGCCAAAGCCATAAATCGAAAGCAGATGGTTTTCTGTCAAGCCCGACATTTACCCGTTCCCTCCCAATGACATATCGATCCATTGTTCTCCATCGTAACGGATCACAAGACCGTCATCACCGACCGCATACACACAGTCCGAACTCAAGCCGCGCACCTTGGTCAAATATTTTTCAGTTCCCGCATCCATAGGAGTCCATGACTTGCCATCGTAATGAAGTATGGTTGCGTTATCCCCCACAGCGTAAATATCTGTGGAGGAAGAACCCCATATACCCAACAGATATTCTTCTGTTCCCGATTCCATCGATGTCCACTCCCCTTCTTCATTCCCATCATAATGAAGTATGGTTCCATGCGAGCCTGCAATGTAGACATCATTGGCGGCAAACCCCCAAACGCCATACAGAGAGACCTCTTCTTCAGTCAATTCATCACGCCGCTGAAATTGTTTTCCATCGTAAAATCTATAAGTTCCCTCACCGCCTACTGCATGAATGTTATTGATATCCGCTCCCCACATGCAGAACAGATCATGAATGGTATTAGGTTCGCGGTAATGCCACTTTCCCCCGTCCCAGAACAGAAGGCGGCCCCCCACTCCATAAATAAACATGTTATTGCTGTCAAATCCGTAAGCGGCGTTTAAAGAGTCATACCCTCCCGTGTCAATCTGAGTCCATACTTTGCCATCGTAATGAAGCACAACACCGCCTACACCCACCGCGTATATATTATTTTCATCGGACGCCCAGATACCCATCAGCGGATTACTATTTTCAGTGCTGACTGGAAGCCATTCCGCGCCATCGTAATGCTGGGGAATACCATCCTTTCCCACCACATAAATACTGTCTTCCCGGAATACCCACAGATCCAGCAAATCGGGTTGTTCACCTATAAACATGCGCCTCTTGTTCTTTAAATCAGTAACAAATAATTAGCGCCAAGTTTAACACTTGACTCGTCTCTGGCTCAGCATTTATCTATACAAATTAAAAAAGGGACTCCTCACATTACTATGGAGGACCCCCCTTATCAACACTTCCCGCCCTTGCGCGCCCAATGGACCGGCACACTGCCAAACCAAGGGCAATAAATAGTATCCAAAAAAATGATTTTAATGCTCTGCCATCGCAGGACGAAATACAACCTTGGTCAAATTCGGCAGGTTCTTGGAGTTTTGAATTAATTCTTGAACCTCTTCACTGATGTCATTGTGAATCAAGATTAACGTTTCAAGGTTGGTAAGATATTTTGATTCCGCCAAGGCCCGACCGCCTTCGTCACCCAGTTCTGTTTCGTAAAGGTCGAGTAACTTCAAATTTTTGAAATTTTCAGAATTCGCTATCAGTTTCGCCCCCTCCGTTCCAATCGGATTGTATGTCAACGTCAACTGCTCCAATTGGGTGAGTGTTTTGGAGTTTCCCATGGCCTCGATTCCCTCAGCCTCAATATAATTCCAGTTTAGATTAATCTCAGTCAACTTAGTGAGGTTGGGTGAATCTGCCAACGCCTGGGCACCAAGGTTCCCTATATCGTTCCGGTATAAAGTGAGCAAATTGAGTCGTGTGAGGTATTTTGATTCAACTAATATTTTAGTGCCCTCATCACCGAGCTGATCACCCACCCAGAGGGAAACCAGATTAGCCAGGGTTTTTGATTCTGCCAACGCCCTTGCACCCTCTACCCCGACCTGGTTATCACTCATGACAAGTTCAGACAAATTGAGCAGGGTTTTTGATTTGGCCATTTCCTTAACGCCTGCATCGGTGACTTGGTTCTTAAACATATTGAGCGCAGTGAGATGCTTAAGATTCTCGCAGTCAAGAATCGCCTGCAAACCTTCATCGCCGATAGTGTTAAATTCTAAAAACAAGGCGGTAACACCCTTGAGCTTGTCAGACTTTACAATCAGCTTGATATCATCATCTTCCAATTCACGTTCTCGAAGATCGAGTTCGCCTTTTTCAATATTTAATCCTTCATCAATCAGCTGATCTAAATCGCCCTGAGTTTTTTCAGTCATCCCAATCCTTATAAAAGAATCTTTTCATATGTAGTAATTTTGCATGAACTCGGTATTCTATGGAACTGAATATTTTTGTAAAGCCAAAATTGCGATATAGTGGCAATCTTTATCAGTTTTATGCTAAACATCCCTTTAAATTAAAAATTTTTAATCTTCACATATAAGAAGTTTCTATTATATTAAAGCAAGTTATCTAACAAAGTAATGTAAACGAGACAATAAACTGGAGCTATCATACCTAATCAATGACTCAACAAATTGAAGAAATCACGCAACAGGTCAAGCAAGCGGGCGAGTTTATCCCCACGCTTCTCAGCGAAATAGAAAAGGTCATCGTTGGTCAAAACTACCTTACTGAGCGGCTCATTTTAGGTCTGCTTACCGGAGAGCACATCCTGCTTGAGGGTGTCCCTGGCCTGGCAAAAACCACTTCAGTGAATACGCTGGCTCAAACGATCCACGCTAAATTTAAACGAATACAATTCACGCCCGATTTGCTCCCGGCCGACCTTCTCGGCACCCAGATTTTCCAACCCAAAACTGGCGAATTCACCGTGAAGAAAGGCCCGCTCTTTGCCAACATCATATTGGCGGACGAAATCAATCGGTCACCTGCCAAGGTTCAAAGTGCCTTACTGGAAGCCATGCAGGAAAGACAAATTACCATTGGCGGGAAAACGTTTCCGCTGACCAAACCTTTTATGGTTATTGCAACTCAGAATCCAATCGAGCAGGAGGGAACCTACCCCCTCCCGGAGGCACAGGTCGATCGATTCATGCTGAAGTTAAAAATTGATTACCCGACCAAGGACGAGGAAAAAACCATTATGCAACGGATGGCCTCTAACAATAGTAATTATAAAGCCCAAACCGTTTTACAGCCTGAAGCTTTAATCAAAACTAGAGACGTGATCGATTCCATCTATATCGATGACAATCTGGAAAACTATATCCTCAATCTGGTAGCGGCAACGAGAAATCCGGCGGCACAAAATTTACCAGAACTGGCCAACATGATTCAATATGGGGCGTCACCCCGTGCGTCTATATTCCTGCACCGCCTGTCAAAAGCATACGCCTTCATGCAGGGGCGCGGATTCGTCGTGCCTCAGGATATCAAGTCAATTGGATTAGATGTGTTGAGGCATCGGGTCATCCTCTCTTATGAGGCGGAGGCGGAGAATGTATCTCCTGATGATGTCCTTAAGAAAATTTTTGACACCGTTGAAGTTCCATAGACTGCTCGGCTGCTCGGCGCGGTGCCAATAAAAATCTGCTAGGCGTAGAGGGCTAGCAGGATGCTTTAAGGCCGTCAGGACAAAAAATACACACGTCTCGTAAACCGGGACCGAATACATATTAACGTACCGTTATTGGCCCCACGGCTAGTGGTGATATGAATTTATTTTCAAAAATTATTGAAGGGTTCAAAGCGCCGCCACCATCGGCTCCGGAAAAAGATATTTCCCCGGAACTCATGCAGAAAATCCGCTCTATCCAGATTAAGACCGGACATTTAGTGACCGACCTGATGGCGGGTGAGTATGTATCGGCGTTCAAAGGCCGAGGAATGGAATTCAACGCGGTTCGTGAATACGCTCCGGGCGATGACGTGAGACTCATCGACTGGAATGTAACGGCTCGCATGGGGCAACCTTTCATTAAGGAATTTAAGGAAGAGCGAGAACTTACGGTCATGCTCATCGTTGATGTTAGTTCCTCAGGTGAGTTTGGTTCCGCCGGAAAATTTAAAAATGAAGTTTCCGCTGAGGTAGCCTCCATTCTGGCTTTTGCCGCAATTCGTAACAACGACAAAATTGGGCTCATCGTATTTTCCGATAAAATTGAGCACTATATTCCACCCAAAAAAGGCAAAGCGCATATATGGAATATCATTCGAACTATCCTCAACTTCCAGCCGGAAGGAAGAGGCACGGACATCAACCTTCCGCTCGAATATTTATTGAAGATTCATAAAAAGAAATGTGTGGCTTTTCTAATATCCGATTTCCAGGCCACAGGATATGAAACCAACCTCAAATTGGCCGAACAGAAACATGATCTGGTCGCAATATCGATCACCGATCCGAGAGAACTGCATCTCCCCCCTGTAGGATATGTTCGCCTCCAGGACGCTGAATCGGGCGAAACGCTATTGGTCGATACTGGTGACAGGGAAATGATGAAACGTCTCACTCGCCATGAACGGGAACGGCGCGAAAAATTGAAGAAATCTTTTTATTCGGTCGGCGTGGATACCATTGAAATTGAAACGGACCGTTCGTTAGTTGAACCCATCACGCGCTATTTTAAAATGCGCGAAAAAAGACACTAATGAGAGGTCAAGTAATAATTTTAAAATACGAGATAAAAGGCACTGAAAATGGATATTGATTCAAACAATCCAAAAACCGGACTGAGCAACAGGATCAAAATACCCATCATCATTTTGACTTTTCTCACGCTATGCGCGCTTGGCGCTTTATTTGTCAAAATTGCTACTTCGGTCGTCCCTGAAAAGGATAAATCAGACCGCTACCAGTATTTGCTAAGCGTTGGCGACAAGCTGAAAAACAACGGACTCAACGAGCAGGCCATTGAGCAATACATTTCATACCTGGATAAAGAAAATACGTCTGCCTTGGTCCATGCCAGAGTCGCTCATACCATAGGGGAACTTTATATGGAAATGAGCAACTGCCGGGAAGCGCTGTCCTGGCTGTTTCGTGCGGAAATCTATAGCGCTAAATACCAGCGGACCAACGAACTTAAAAATCACATCGACACATGCCTGACTCATATAAAATCTGCCGAACCCAAAAATCTCACCACAAGGTGAGCATTAGAAATAAGTTAATTTTAGCCCTGCTATATTTTTTATTATCTTCTTCTACCATCGCATGGGCCGATTCTCCCATTAACATTATAGCCGAGGTAGACAAGGAGCAGGCCACTACGGGTGATATCATCACCTACACGATAACCTTGTTGCACGATATGGAATTGAAACCATTCTTGCCTGACTTTGGCGTTATCAATGGATTCGATATCCTGGGAAGTCATGCCAGTGAACCACGCAAGGTTGAAAATCAGATCGAACAGATTTATTCGGTTAAACTCCGTGCCGATGAAATCGGGCAATTCACAATCCCGCAAATAACCGTTCCCTTTGAAGTCACGACAATTGAATCGGCTAACCCTGTTCCGGGAGAAATCCGTTCACCGGAAGTATCTGTTGAAGTCACATCCATCCTCCGACTTCAGGGCGAGCCAACCGACATCCGTGACATTAAAGGAACTGTTGATGTTGACAGGGACTGGATGCCGTGGATTTTCTGGGGACTGAACCTGATACTGTTGTTGGTTGTGTTGTATCTGTTCTGGAAATACCGCAAGGCGAAGCACTCTCCGGCAACAGAAAAAACCCCTGTCTTGCCAATACACGAAATTGCCTTGCAAGAATTGAATGCGCTGAATGACAAAGAACTCCTCCAACGGGGTGAAGCCAGGGAACATTTTTTTGAGTTGTCTGAAATATATCGCCGCTACCTTAGCGCAAGGTATCACTTTCCCGCACTCGACTGGACCACTGAAGAAATCACCCGATATTTAAAAAAGCAGAATGAACTCGAACTCTCACTCCAAGATGAAGCGATTCGCATTCTCATAAAATCAGACCTGATCAAATTCGCAAAAGTCCCGGCGACACCTGGCTCTGATGAAATAGAATCGGTTCGGGAATTTATAACATCGACCCGCAAGCATTTGGAAATAGGACTTTATTCAAACTAATTATATCGTATGACCTTTTTTAGATTCGAAGATCCCTGGTTTCTATTACTACTGCTATTTCTGCCCATCATGGTGTGGCAGGAACGCAGAACCGTCACTGCTGTTCACTACTCATCTCTGACCGCTTTGAAAATGGTGCGTTCGCATCGTTCAGAAGTAATGGCGACGATCCCCTCTTTTCTCCGGTTCATAGCGATCACCCTTTTCATAGTGGCATTCGCGCGACCACAGGAAGGGCACAAAAAAACTGAAATCCTTTCAGAAGGTGTTGATATCGTCCTGGCTTTAGACACTTCGGGGAGTATGCGGGCACTGGACTTTAAAAAGGACGGTGAGCCTGTCACGCGGCTCACTGTAGTAAAAGATGTGGTCGCCGAATTTATTGATGGTCGTAAAACTGATCGCATGGGAATGGTCGTTTTCGGCGGCGAAGCGTTTACGCAATGTCCACTCACCCTCGACCATGACATTCTGTTCTCCTTCCTTGACAAACTTAAAATCGGCATGGCCGGAGACGCCACTGCTATAGGATCGGCAATTGGTATTTCTATTAAACGCCTGAAGGACCTGAAATCCAAATCCAAGGTCATCATTCTTTTAACAGACGGGCGCAACACCGCTGGGAAAATCACACCTCTTCAGGCGGTAGAGCTTGCCAAAACCTTTGGCATCAAAATCTACACCGTTGGAGTGGGCAAACGCGGCAAGGCACCGTTTTTAGTAGATTCACTTTTCGGCAAACGTCTCATTTACCAGAATGTTGATATCGATGAAAAAACGTTAACCAAAATATCGGAAATGACCGATGCAAAATATTTTCGCGCAACGGACCTGGAATCGCTGAAAGATATCTATGAACAGATAGACCAACTGGAAACATCCGAGGTCAGGGTTCTCGACCATTCGGAATATACTGAGATGTTTCATTACTTCCTTATCCCCGGACTATTCCTCCTGCTCACTGAAGTTATAATTTCAAATTCTATTCTCCGGAGGATTCCCTGATATGCGCTTTGGTAATCCTGGATATTTCAATCTACTTTGGCTATTTGTTTTGCTGATCGTGTTTCTGGTCTGGTCTCACAAGAAAAAGAAACAATCGCTGGAACTATTATTGAGCGGCCCCCTGGTCTCCCGCCTGCTGGATCCGCTGGCATGGAAGCGTGTGAAAATGGAAACGGTTCTCACCGCGTTGGCAATATTTTTTCTTATCCTGGCACTCACTCAACCTCGTTGGGGCTACCGGTGGGAAGACCTCACACAGGAGGGAGTGGATATCATCATCGCGCTGGATGTATCTAACAGTATGATGGCGCAGGACATCAAACCCAACAGGCTGGAAAGGGCAAAACACAAAATTGCAGACTTATTAAATATGCTCGAGGGAGACCGGATCGGACTGGTCGCATTCGCCGGAACATCCTACCTGCAATGTCCTCTCACCCTGGATTATTCGGCGGCGCATATTTTCCTGAGTGCAATCGATACCCAACTCATCCCGGTGCAAGGCACAGCAATCGGACACGCTGTCCGCACTTCTGTCAAAGCATTTAATGAACAGGATACGCAATCACGAGCCATTATCCTCATCACCGATGGCGAGGACCACACAGGCGACGCGCTTCCATCAGCAAAATGGGCGAAGGAACAGGAAACTAAAATCTTCACGATAGGAATTGGCAGGGAAATCGGCGCGCCTATTCCCAGTTCTGAGCCTGGGACATCCGGATTTAAAAAAGACAAGGATGGAGAAGTGGTTCTGACCAAACTCGATGAAATCACTCTCCAGCAAATGGCTTTGGAGACAGGCGGGAGTTATGTTCGCTCTGTTACCGGTGATATGGACCTGCAAAAAATTTATCTGGAAAACATAAAACACAAGGTTAAAAAAAAGTTGGTCAAAACAGAGCGGCGACGAATCTGGCTGGAAAGGTTTCAGTGGATGGTCTTTGCCGCACTGCTCTGCCTCACGATTGGCTACACCCGCAAAAAACTCCCCCCTCCCGGAAAAATCTGATAAAATGACTGGAGTTGCTACTTGCTGGCTTTGCTTGACAAGAAAGTTTGTAGATGCCATATGTTCTTAAGACGGCAGTCTTAAGGTAGAAGTTTTTCACGATGGGTCTTTATTCGATGAATATGACCCTTATAATTAATAAATCAAATTTTTAGAGGAAACACAGCAATGTACGAAGAACAAGTCAGAACCGCCAGTATGGATTCCGTTGCCGCAGAACAACAGCGGTTCATGGTACGCGTTTATAACTGGATGGGCGCCGGACTCGGTATCACTGGCTTCATGGCCTATTATGTTGCCAACAGCCAAACCCTGTTCAACATACTCATGGGTAATCCCATCCTGCCTATTGTGCTTGTAATTGCTCAGTTGGGGCTGGTCTTCTGGCTGGCTTCCAGAGTCATGCAGATGAGTGTGAGCCAGGCCACGGGTGTCTTTTTTCTTTACGCGGGGCTTACCGGCATCACCTTTTCGACCTTGCTTGTCGTTTATACCGCTTCGTCCATCACCTCGACTTTTCTGGTGACGGCTGGAACTTTCGGCGCGATGAGTTTTTATGGCTACACCACAAAAAAAGACCTGACTTCAATGGGCAGTTTTTTATTCATGGGTCTCATCGGGTTGATCATTGCCTCAGTCGTTAACATTTTTATGCAAAGCTCGATGATGCAATGGATCATTTGCTGTGCCGGTGTGCTGATCTTTACTGGACTGACCGCGTACGATACGCAGAAGATCAAGGAAATGAATATTCTTGGAAACGAAGGCACCGACGAAGATACCAAGGAAGCGATCCGGGGTGCACTGACCCTGTATCTCGACTTCATCAACCTCTTCATCATGCTCCTGCAACTCATGGGCGATAGAAGATAAAGCACTACCTGATATTCCTCTCCCCAGCGAGGGAGAGAGTGTGGGTGAGGGGGTTTTTATATATTGCCCGCTACCCCAGAATATAATCATAGACAAATTATTATTTGCAAATCATGAAAACCTCTTCCCATTATCGGGAGGGGGTTTTTTATTACCTGCATTGGGGAATCCCAGTGGAGGGATTAGCTGATCGTTCCCTGGGCGTTAATGGTATAGGTCGTGGAACTTTGGCTGTGGGAGGCGGTGGCGCTGAAGGCTGAGAGGTCGCCAGACGTGGTGACAGTCACGCTTGGTGAAGCGGTGAACCCGTAAGCGGTATTAGTTGCGATACTCAGGGCACAGTCGTTGTCGGAACTGGTATCGTGCCAGTACAGCTTGCATGTCAGGTAGATGTTTTGCAAGCTGGCTGATGCTCATCAATTATAAACTTTTGTTCCCTGTATCAGCAAAACATATTTTTTC
>CAJWQP010000056.1 GCA_913045445.1 uncultured Nitrospina sp.
TATTCGGTAGAGCAGATTATTGGTACATACCTGTAATATTCATTACTGCAAAAGCGGAAGTGGAGGACGTAGAGAGCGAAGTCGACCAGGGAAGTTGTTTTACTGCAGAGCTACAATCGATTTCGGCAGATTCTTGCTAGTGGTAGTGTAGCGGGATCTATTTTTTAATGATATTTGACATGTCTTCCATTGCGGTTGCCACATCTTCTTTCTTTCTCCACACCCATACTTTAAGAGTCGAACCAAGGTAATAGGCTTGGTCTAACAAGGACTCGCCATCGACTGCTCCCCAGCTACCGTCTTCTCTTTCTGTGAGGTATTCGTATATGGGGTTTTCTGCGGAGGTATAAAACAGTTCCATATCTTGTTTTTCGATTTCATTATTTAGCAGAAAATTGATAGAAACGTCTTCGATTTCGTATTTCCCTTTAATTTCCTGTAAAGCTTCTTCAAACGATTTCCCCTCGCTAATTTCTTTGCTGATGCTTTCTTCAATGGCTTTGTTCCGCTTGGCAAAGGGATAATGCGACCCTTCTAATTCTTTACCAATATGGAAATCCATATCGGGGAAGTAAAGATGCGCCCAGTCATCAAAGTCAACCTCCACCCCTCCGGATATTTTTAAGTCGTCTGCTTTTTCGGGAGCCTTCTGTACCAACTCATTATAAAAGGTAACGAAAATTTTCATGCAGTCGTAAACCAATGCATGATAATAGGTGTTCATCCGGTACCAGTTATTTGATGAATTGTGCCCGTTGAGGAGTTTTCGAAGCATGAAGATTATTGTGGCGGCTCTTTTGAGGGAACCGCTAGATACAGGAAAAGAATCTTTAATATATTTATCGAGTTTTTCCTGGTCGTTTTCAAATTCGTTAATGCTGTTTGTTAGATCTGTTTTCGCGTGATTCAGCGCATGGTAAATGAGACGTTCATGATTCAAGGCTCGCTGGTAATCCATGTATTCCTTCAACTCGGAGTTATTGCTTTCCTCGGGATGGCTCAGATTTTTTTGGGTGATATTTTTGGAAAATGCTAACATTTCGGCCTCAAATTTAGAATTGAATGGCTTATTTTGACTCCAATGGGAGATAATTTCAACCTATTTAATATGTTAATTCTGAAGATAATTTGCTGGAACAGGTCAGTCCAGAGCATTAATTGACCTGTGTTGAGGAAAATCCTATATTATGGTGCTATTGAATACAATACACTGAATAGAATTTAATATACCTTTCAGGAAAAATTGGTTTTTGAGCCCCGGCCACGTATTCAAGAGTCGTGCAGAAGGCCGGATTGGGTCAAATTTTCCTGAGTTAAATTGTGTCGTCTGGAAAGTCAGATCAAATGAATATTATTTTGAATAGTTATTGTAACTTGAAATGCAACTATTGTTTTGCCGATGAGTATATGGAAGAGACGGTTAAGACGCCTGATAAATCGATGGATTTCGATTTTTTCACGCAAGACGTTTTACCCCGGATAAGAACCGCTTCCCTGATTAATTTTATGGGTGGGGAACCCACACTGCACCCGCGATTTAATGACATTCTTTCCAGTGCTTTGGAAAATATGCAACCTTTTTCCTTTCTGGGAATTTTTACTAACGGATTGATGCCGGATAAGTCGCTCGACCTGCTTTTGCAGACCGTGGGCAAGGAAGGCTGTATTCAAAAACAAATCCAGTTTTCAGTGTTGATGAACTGGCAAACCAGAGAGAATATCTCAGAGAAAAATCATGAGCGTTGCAGGGAAGTAGCGAATCAGCTCTTGAGTAAAAACGGATATGGTCTCATGTTCAGTCTTAACCTGTATTCGAAGGAGCAGGATCTGGCAACTCAGTGTTGGGAGATCAACGAAATTTATCAGGACCTGGGTTTGCCAAGAGGCCAGAAATACAGAATTCGTGTCAGCCCCGCTTTCCCTATTGTAGGGGAGCAGGAAAATATAACATTGCCGATAAGCGATTATCCCAGGATGGGGCGGATGATGCTGGACCTGCTGAAAGAATATCCGCAACTGTGTTTTCGCTTTGACTGTTCCTTCCCCCCTTGTTTATTGGATGATATTCAGGAGGAAGAGTACCCTCTGGTAGAGCGCATTTTTTATCATGGCAATCAGCCTGTGCCAAACCTTCAAGAGTGGGAGCACTCAGACCTGTATCTGGGGTGTGCTGATGACAGTCCCATGGATATTGATCCGCAAGGGGATTGCTTCAATTGTTTCCCGTTTCATAATTTGAAACTTGGGAACGTAAAGGATTTTAAGCAAGTCAACGATCTTACCATAAAAAAAATGCATACCAGATTTCTGAACCATGCATTTGATGCGGAACCCAAAGAACCTTGCAGGAGTTGCCCGCATTATATGGTGCGATGTTCAAGTGGGTGTTTCGCCTACAACCATTCATGATGTTTGTCAGGCATATATTCCATATGGAGATATTTCATGATGCAAAAAGCTGTATTCGGAGCAGGCTGTTTCTGGGGGGTTGAACTCACCTTCAGCCAAATAGAGGGGGTCGTGTCTACTGAGGTGGGTTACTGTGGTGGTAGTGCTCCAGACCCAACTTATGAAATGGTGTGTACTGGTCAATCGGGACACGCCGAAGTGGTGCTCGTTGAGTTTGATTCCGACAAGGTGCCTTTTGATAATCTACTGGACGCGTTCTGGGCACTTCATGATCCCACTACTCTGAACCGCCAGGGTCCGGATATCGGGACTCAGTACCGGTCTGCAATATTTTTTCAGGATGCAGATCAGGAGGCGGCGGCCAGGGCATCACGGGATGAACTGGGCAAGTCCGCCAGGTTTAAAAATGACATTGTCACTGAGATAGTTCCTGCGGCTAAATTCTATCGTGCCGAGGAATATCACCAGAAATACCTGGAAAGTCGCGGACTAGGTAACTGTCACGGTTGATAGGCAGACCATTTCCTTTTATCCTGAACACCTGTCAGTATCTTCAAGGAATCCCTCCCATTGATGTGCCCCAAACAGCGTGATTCTCTCCAGAAACAGTTGAAAAACTGGGTTTTCTGACACCCTGAAAATTCTTTGAAAATAAGGTTTTAGCTACGTTCTCACTTTTTCGATGGGTGACTGAGTTCCCCTGTTCTCTGTTCTCATCACCACCCAACATTTAACCAAGGTTGGCGACTGCCGACTTCTTGAATCTTCTTTTTCCTGTGCTGTCCGGTAGTGCGGGACCTTCCATTATTTTATTCTTCCCTTTTACGAAATGACCCTTTGATCAGCCTGTAGGCGGGCCGATTTCCTGTGTCGTGAATCATTGGAGTGCCGACTCGTTGTTTGCATTGGAGGCAATCAAGCGAGGGAAGTTCAGATTTTCCTGTTGCATGTTTGTATTGCTGAAAGTGTTCGGGAGCCTGGATACGGTTCAGGTAAATCCGGATAAGGGCACCGGATCCTTCTTTACGATAGCGCAAAATAAATGCTTCGCATTGACTGCAATAGATACTGATAAATCGGCTGGGCATATTGGGGGCAGAAGTTTATGTGGGGCTGCTCAGGCATCAATGCAGGATTTTATGCCTTTCTCAAGCCGTTCTTGATCCAGATTGCGCCCAATGAACACCATTTTGTTTTCTCTTGGCTTGTTGTTCCATGGCTTGTCGAAGCGACCTTCGAACATCATGTAAACACTTTGAAAAATAAAACGGTCGGGAGAATCCTTTACGCTGAGGATACCTTTTGCCCGAAACACATCCATTCCTTCCATAATCAATAACATTCTTAGCCAGTGATTAAGTTTTTCCGGATCGATGGTTCCTGCAAAAGCCAGTGAAACAGATGTGACATCGCTTTCGTGTTCATGGTGGTCATTGTGTAGACCGCTGTTAAGAAACCCACTATCAGAAACTGAAGTACGATTTAGATCAAAGCCGCCTATGTTGAGTACGTGGTCCAGGTCGATCTCAGCATTTTGTGTATTAAATAATGTGGCAGTGGGATTGATCCGGCGAACATAACGCTCCAGTTTTTGTAGTTCTTCAGTGGATACGAGATCAGATTTGTTTAGAAGGAGAACATGGGAGAAGGCTATCTGTTCCCACGCAACCTCAATATCATCAAGATGGTTCCATACGTGTTTAGAGTCTATCAGTGTGACTATTCCATCCAGTTGGAGAGATCGGGTGATATCGTCTTCCAGGAGGAAAGCCTGCGCCACAGGACCAGGGGAAGCGAGTCCGGTTCCTTCGATGAGTACATAATCGAATTGATCCTGACGATCCATCAACCGATTGAGAGTCTCAATCAGGTCACTGCGTACGGAACAGCAGATGCAGCCATTTTCCATTTCAAAAATTTCGTCATTTTTCCCGACAATAAGGTCCGAGTCAATTCCAATATCTCCAAATTCATTTTCAATGACAGCGATACGCTTTCCGTGTTTGCCTTTGAGAATGTGATTCAGTAACGTTGTCTTGCCAGCACCCAGGAATCCGGTCAATAATGTGACGGGGATGGTTTTATCGTTTTCTATATTCATTGCGGGATTTAATAACTTGGGAAGCTTAGTATCTTTGTGCGCTTTATAATCCTATAAAATGGTTTGCGATTCAATGGATGAATTGAATTTTTGGGCAGATTAAAATAAAATCTATCGGCCGGTCCTGGCATCAAACAGTGATTGAGTAGAATGTGAAAAAATTTACGGAGATAATGCGTGGCTGATATACGATATTTACTGGAATTTAAAGCGGCTACCGGATTTAAGGTGGTTCTGGAGTTCGGGAGAGAGGATTCCTTCAATGTAAACCGCGAGCGGGTAGAAGAGGCAGGTCTTGAATGGAAGCGTCTGTCAAATTTTAATGTGAACTTTGATAGTGCGGACTTATTCATGGATATGAGAAGTCCGGAATGTGCTTCGCAATTTGATTTGGACGACTGGTTGTAGAAAAACGCCGGGCAGCTAAAGTGCGAACAAATGGCGTGTGCCTTGAGATGAAGGCATCACGTCAAGTTCACGCGGCTTGCTTTGTTTCAGCCTGAGGTTGTGCGGGCAGGTCAGGTTTTGGATCGACAATGTTTCGTTTCATCAGAATATTGACTAATTGCTTGTCCCGGCAGGTAACGGCCATGTCTATCAGCCCGTCATGATTGAAATCACCCGTAACCATTCCCTGCGGATATTCATCCGTAACATGCGCGATAGGCGGATAGGTAAAAGTACCATCCCCTCTGCCAAGCGATACAGTTATTAAATCGTCCGTTGAGTTGGACACCGCAATATCTGGCTTGCCGTCACCTGTGAAATCGGCGACCACCACATATTTCGGGAAAGAACCCGAAGCAAAATCCTTTAGGGCTGTGAAGGTTTTATCCCCATTATTCCTGATTAATGTCAGGGCGTGGTGCACGTTACTTGAGGTCACCAGGTCGTCATAACCGTCGCTATTCACATCTACATTGGCAATGGTCAACGGCTGTTTCCCACCTTTGAAACGTTTCGACGGCTCAAAGGTTCCGTTGCCCTTTCCCCATAAAATCTGCACACCGGTATTACCGGACCCTGCCAACGCCACAGCAACATCGATAATTTTATTTCTGTCATAATCACCGGTGACGATACCGGTTGGCTGACCTTTAACGGATATAGCGACTGGCTCCTTAAAATGTCCCTTACCTTTCCCTAAAATGATCATGACTTTATGGTAACGCATGGTAACGGCAAGGTCCGCTATCCCATCTAAATTAAAATCACCCGTTGTCATATTTATAGGAATTTTACCCGGCCTTAAAACCACACTTGTTCTTTTAAAATTTCCAAACCGTGAGTTGATATAAAAGTTAATACTCTGATCCCGATAATTCAGAACCGCAAGGTCGAGATAATCGTCATTATTAAAATCAGCCGATAAAACACAAATCGGATCCTCACCCGTCTTCATGATGATCTGGTCCTTGAATGTTCCATCTCCCCTCCCCTTGAAGTAGGACAAGGTGTTGTCACCACTGTTGGTAACAACCAGATCCTGCTTCCCATCCATATTAAAATCCTCTGAGATCATGAAGGAAGGCTCTGCACCTGTCTCCACAACAAAATTGATCCTGAACAAGGGCGGCATTTTTTTCCGGGCCTCACGAGGGCTGGGGCAACCAACAACTGCGCCAATCAATATGGCTATAAAAAACAAATGAGATATTTTTTTCATAATGAACTTCAAAAAAATGTGCCCATTAACGGGCCTCGGTGAAAGTTTTCCAAGAATACCACAGGTTTCACTCTAACAACATAAAGCTAATGAAGCTGACGTACCCGAAATGCTCCTGAATTTTCAGGATCCGATTCCAGGGGAGGCGAAAGAACACCTATACACTGATTATAATGACGGGATTCGGTAAACTTTTTATGCGCCATAACAACGACATTGGCTGTCTTACCGAGTTTGCGAGCTTCTTTTTTGAGAGCTGTAGCACATGCCGACCCGCCTGGTCCGCCATCGACAATACAGACGGTATCTCCATCCTTAAATTTTAGGTTATTACCCGTTTGCTCCTCCCGGTACAGGCTCACTCTGGCTAACTTTATCACCTATTGCTTCCTTACGAAACGATTCAAGCATTCCCTTGAAAATATATGTATGAAACTTTGACAGGCTGAACCAGTAAAGGTGCCCCCAAAAAGGCTTGGGAATAAAGTGAGCTCTTAAAATCAAACGAGTACTCACCTCCTCAGGTTGAGCTACGGAGGAACTGGCATTAGACTGCAACTCAAATTGTAGCCAGGAGAGTCCCGGCGAAATCATTTCCGCACGAAGAAGCAACTCTCTGTCAGGAACCAGATTTTCCACGCGCCAGAAATCGACTGAATCTCCAATACGCAATTTTTCAGGGTCACGACGCCCCCTGTTTAACCCGACACCGCCTATAACACGATCAAAGAGCCCGCGAATTTCCCAAAGTAAATTGGCATGCGCCCAACCGTTATCACCGCCAATTCGACAAATAATGGGAAAGATTTTTTCAGCCGACACAGGAATCTCCAGTGAATGTTCGTCAATCTCAAAATCAGTCGATTCAAATTCACAAAGCGGTAGCAAATCGCTCATTCTTTCAGGCGGGACATTGCTCCAATGTGAGAAAACCTGAGACTTGGATTCTTTCACCTGGGCCCATTCTACTGCCGTTTGAAAGTCGAGCGCTTCAAAAGGCAGAATATCCGCAATGTCATTTTCACGGCAGAACACATCAGTGCGCAAACTGCTCAATAGAAGCGACGTGATATTGACCGGGATAGAAATAAAAAAGTGAAGCCAGCAGGCATAGATACGACATAACCATTCCACCGGAATGGGGAGCCATGCCACATCGAAAAAACGAACACGTTTATGGAGTATGCTGGCGAATTTAAGAATGAGGTCTTTGTAACTCATCACATCTTTTCCGCCTATATGATACACGCGGGATTCCAGGTCTGCCGTCTCAAGAATACCGACAAGATATTTAATCACATCACGAATTGCGATAGGTTGGCATTTGGAATTAAACTCCCGCAAGAAGGGAATCCAACGGTTGTTTAAAACAAGAGACTTCATAAGTTCATAAGATGCGCTTCCAGTCCCCACGATAACTGCCGCCCGCAGTTTGATAGCTGTCACAGAACTCTTCGTTAAAATACGCCCCACTTCCTGCCGACTCCTCAAATGATCTGACAAGCTTTCACTTTTCTCACCCAATCCTCCCAGATAAATGATCCGCTTGATCCCGGACTGTTCCGCCGCTTCGACAAAGTTTGCCGCCGCCTGCTGATCCTTTTCTATAAACTTCTGTGGTTTGTCTCGCATACTGTGAATGAGATAGTACGCAGTGTGAACATCTTCAAGCGCGGGTCGCAATTCAGCAGAGTCAAGGCAATCGGCAAAAACCACCTCAATGCGCGGATGACTCAAGATGGGACGGGCACTCCGGCTGCGGAACATGCAACGAACCGTGTATCCGCGAAAGATCAATTCAGGAATGAGCCTATGGGCCACATACCCATTAGCTCCAGTGACAAGAACGCGAGTCCCGGAAGACAGAGGATGTGTGCTCAGGCTATCGCAATAATGATAATTGACCACCTCCGGATCCATAACTGGAGTATGGTCATCTGGAGAAAAAATATCAATAGAGAAATATAATAAGCTATCGGAAAGTTTTACCGTGAAGAGATGATTAAGACCGGCTATCGGGAAAGCCAGAGTCAGCTATTAGAAAACTTTATGGTAAAAAGGAAGGTTAAGGTCGGCTATTGGAAAACTTTGTCGCAGAAGAAAGGATTGTGCTGTTTTTCCTCGCCCACCGTGGTCGCAGGACCGTGCCCCGGATATAACCTGGTTTTATCGGGAAGTGTCAGCAGATTCTGAGTCACAGACTCGAACAACCCGGACCATGAGGCATTGGCCCGCCCCATGGACCCGGCAAAAATAGCATCGCCGGAAAAAACAGACTCGTTGATCTTGTAGGAAATACCACCTGGAGTGTGCCCGCGTGTAGCAACAGGTTCTATATTCAGTTTGCCGAGAGTGATCGTATCATCGTCCTCTATCATTCTCAGGTCGCGGCTTCCTGACGGACGCGGTTCTATTTTATCAACCCAGGTGGGACAACCAAATTCACGGGTCAACTGGCCCAAACCGCCAGCGTGGTCCGGGTGAGTATGAGTGAGTAAAATCTTTTCCGGTTTAACACCCAGATCACGCGCTTTTTTTATGATCGTTTCCGGATTACCCCCGGTGTCAACAACAGCCGTTGCACGGGTCTCCCGGCAGATAAGCAAATAACATTTTACCGGGTAAAGCCCCATGAGTACGTTGATACATACAATATTGAACGGACCCGGATCGGGTGTCTCCTCTTCCGGTGCCCACTTCTCACCAGCAATCGCTGATAAAGAAGGGCCATGCAAATCCAGAACATCTGCTATTTTGAATATAACTTTTTCCTCTGGAGTCCACTCGTAATTTTCAATACGCGCGATATCACCGACAGACAATCCGGCAGACTTCGCCAAGTCTGCCTGCGTCCATCCTTTCCCATCGCGGGCTTTTCCAAGAATATCGCCTAACTCATCTTCCAGTTCCATTTCATCTCCTGTTTCCAGAATTATACTGCAACATCAGGAGATTAAAAAGTTCGATCCAGCTCCAGGGCACTTACGATCTGTATCAGCTACTTGCCGCCTTCCGTCTCTTCCTGCAATTTAGCTCCGGCCTCCATCCTCAAGCTGGGTGTAGACAACCAATACACCAGCCCCACAAAAACACCTCCCCCGACCAGGTTTCCAAGGGTCACAAAAACCTGATTATGGATGAACCCGCCGATGGAAATTTCGGGACCATGTGGCAGGAACATCGCCAGACTCAATAAAGTTTGATTGGCGATACTGTGCTCATAGCCACTGGAAATAAATGCAAACAGGCACCAGAAAATCATAATCAACTTGGCCGTATCGCTTTGGGTTTTCAGTGAAATCCACACAGCCAGACACACCAGCCAGTTGCATAGTATGCCTCTGATAAAAGCTTCCTGAGGTCCTAAAGCCATTTTCCCTGCCGCAACTTTAAGGATCAAGGCTTGTGAAGCCTCTGTCAAACTGCCTCCGGCGATGACCAGTCCCGCGAGAAAAGCAGACCCTAAAAAATTGCCTATAAAACACAACGTAAACAACGTAATGATCGGTGCCAACCCCACCCTTTTGGTAATATGACCAACGGCAAACACCATATTGTTCCCGGTAAACAACTCCGATCCCGCAAAAATAACCAGGCTGAGGGCGATGCCAAAAGACGGCCCCATGATCAGTTTTAAATAAGCTCCACCACCATCCGCCGCGATAGGACCCGCTACGGAAAAAATCAATACTATTCCGAATCCCAGATAGATACCAGCCAAAGCGGACAGGATAATGTAACTGAGTGGCGACTGACGCATGAACGCGATCTTCTTCTCAGACGCATCGCCAATTTTCTGCATCTCTGTTTTATACATGATGCCAACTCCCTTTTATTTTAATTTGGGCAACTGTTATGTAATTTTGATTATTCCGGGATAGCCGCGCTTTGCCACGCTATCCATATCCTACCCTCTTCAACTTTAACTGGATAGACCATGGCACAACCCTCATCAGGATGCACGGCTTTTCCATCGGATAATTCCAAGACCAGATTGTGCATGGGACAGGTGACCCGCTTGCCGTGTACTATTCCCTGAGACAACGGGCCTTCTTTGTGAGGACACCGATCACGCACTGCAAAAATTTCGTCATTTGCCGTGCGAAACAAGGCTATCTCCTCCCCATTCGCATGCACCACCCGCGACCCAAGGGAGGGGATTTCGTCTACAGAACCAATTTCGATCCAATCAACCATGGCTTATTGTCACCTCCAAAGGAATGAATTCATGTTTTTCAAAACCATCTTCGCCAGTGCGTTCAGCCCACGGATCCTTTTGTGCGAATTTTTGCGAGTTCATAAATCGCTCCGACAAAGCTTTGCGGTTTTGGTCATCTTCGATAAGTTGTTTCCGGACATGGACCATTCCCACCCTTTCGATCCAGGGCGCTGTGCGCTCCAGATAATAAGCATCCTCACGATACAATTGAACAAACGCACAGCAATACTCAATTACTTCCTGATCGGTCTTTACCTTGCACAGCAGTTCAGTCGGGCGCACTTTCACACCACCGTTGCCGCCAATGTGCAATTCCCAACCAGACTCAACAGCCACGACACCAAAGTCCTTGATAGTGGCTTCCGCGCAATTGCGAGGACAGCCGGAAACCGCCATCTTAAACTTGTGAGGCATCCATGATCCCCAGGTCAACTTTTCCAATGTGACCCCCATGGAAGTGGAATCCTGAGTACCAAACCGACACCATTCTTTTCCCACGCAGGTCTTGACCGTGCGCAAGGATTTGCCATAAGCGTATCCGGAGGACATTCCCTTCTTGTTCAGATCAGACCATACTTCGGGCAATTCATTTTTTTTCAGCCCATATAAACCGATACGCTGTCCGCCAGTGATTTTAACAGTGGACACATTATATTTATCCGCCGCATCGGCGATAGCACGCAACTCATCGGGAGTAACAAGTCCACCCCAAACACGCGGGATGACGGAATAGGTTCCGTCTTTCTGGATATTGGCGTGCGCTCTTTCATTAATAAAACGCGATTGAGGGTCATCTGCCGCTTCCCCGGGCCGGGAACTCATCAAGTAATAGTTGATTGCCGGACGGCAAACGTGGCATCCATCCGGCGAGCGATACTCCAGATAATCCATCACGGATCGAATACTCATCAATCGCTGTTTTTTTATCGTCTGGCGAACCTCAGCGTGCGTATAATCGGTACATTTACACAAAGGCTTTGTCTTGGGTGCCTCAGAGTAGTCACCGCCAAGAGTAAAGGTCAGAATCTGTTCCACCAGGCCCGTACATGAACCGCAGGAACTGGAAGCCTTGGTGTGATCCCGGACATCGTCCAATGTGAACAGCCCTTTGGAAGTAACGGCATTGACAATATCTTTCTTGCACACGCCATTACAGCCACACACTTCAAAGTCATCCTCCATATCCGCCGCAGTATTTACCCCGCCATGTCCGGAATCACCCAGATGAGACTGGCCATAAAGCAACTGACCGCGAAAACCGCTGATATCTGTCCGATCCCTCAACATTTGGTAATACCAGGAACCGTCCACCGTATCTCCAAACATTACCGCGCCATGAATACGGTTATCTTTCAGTACAATTTTTTTATAAATTCCTCTGTCCACATCTTTCATAACGATGCTTTCAGTTGTATCGTCTCCCATAAAATCTCCGGTGGAAAACAGATCGACACCGGTAACCTTCAATTTGGAAAATGTGAGCGAACCGCTGTATAGCGCAAAACCAAGTTGGGCCAAATGATTCGCACAAACCTTGGCTTGCTCGAACAACGGAGCCACCAAACCATAAACCTGATCTTTATGCTGAACGCATTCACCAACAGCATAAATCCGCCCGTCATAAGTTTGCATTGTGTCATTGACTACGACTCCGCGATCGCAATAGATATTGGCTTTTTTCGCCAGGTCTATATTGGGTCGAATACCCACAGCCATCACGACCAGGTCTGCGGCGATCTCCAAGCCACCTTTGAACCGGGCTCCGTATACCCTATGCTTCCCAAGCAACGCTTCAGTTGAAGTCTCCATCAGAAACTGAATACCGCGATTTTCAAGAGTCTTCTTTAACATGGCACTCGCTTCAGGATCGAGTTGCCGTTCCATCAGGGAATCCATAAGGTGCACCACCGTAACAAACATCCCCTGTTGCTTGAGAGCATAAGCCGCCTCCAGGCCAAGCAATCCACCACCGATGACCAACGCCTGTTTTTTTTCGCTAGAGATATCAAGCATCGCTTTCACATCACTGATGCTACGGAATGTAACGACTCCCTGAAGATCGTTTCCGGGAATTGGAATAATAATCGAATTGGAACCTGTGGCCAGCAACAACCGGTCATACTTCTCTGTCGTACCGTCCCGAGCAATCACCTTGCGGTTGCGTCGGTCAATCTCAACCACCTCTTTACCCGTATGGAGCGTGATGTTATTTTCCTGATACCAGTTTTCATCATTAAGCATGATGTCGCCGATGTTCTTTTCTCCTGCCAGCACCGGGGAAAGAAGAATCCTGTTATAATTTCCATGAGGCTCAGATCCAAAAACGGTAATGTCGTACAAATCGGGTTCAATCTTAAGTAACTCCTCAAGCGTTCGTACCCCAGCCATGCCATTACCGACCAAAACTAATTTCTCTTTCATGGAACTTTTTCCTTTCAACTTTCCAAACAATATTTATTACTTCTCTAACGATGAGCCCTGTTCATTAATATTCCCGATAAAGCTGAACTAAGGAACAGGTGTCAAAGTTGGAACTACAATTCCCGTGCCAAACGATTAACAGGCCGAAAATGGGGTTACAAAGGATTAATGCTGAATAATTTTGCAAAATGAATGTTTTTTATGCTCTAAAATCACTCAGAAAAAAAGAGAACTGCCCAAAATTTAAACAAAGTTTGGTTTAGTGAGGAGATGCTAGTTAGAAGATAAATTAGTGTGGAAGGACTATAATACATTCAGGGCTACGATAAACGAATGGGAGGCAGATAAAATCCACTTCGCTGCCGCTTCCAGAAGGAAGTGTCGTTTTTCTATTCCGAGAAATCAGTGAATCGGTAGTCATA
>CAJWQP010000057.1 GCA_913045445.1 uncultured Nitrospina sp.
TAAATTTAATTGATTTCGTACTTAAAAATATACCAAAAGACCACTTTCCGCACAAGCAAATCAGTCCCAAAACTGCCGTAACTACAATTCCTTAAATTTCAATCACTCCCGATGATCCGCTTACCACCGCAAACACGATGGTTTACAAATCCCTTTTCTAACTCTATAAACATACTATGATTGACACTGAGAAAGGAAATTCGCGCTCATGAACAAAAGCACATCTAAAGGAACTTTAACTCGCCGCAGAAAATCCAAAACCTTACCGGACAAAAGACCCATGGTCATGGGAAAATGTCCGAAGTCTGCTCCTCGGGCCAGTCGGGCTTTACAACCCAAGTGTTGTGACTGGGATGTAGAAGCCGCTTTGCGTATGTTGCAGAATAATCTTGACGATGATATCGCTATCGATTGGAAACAACTCATCGTTTATGGTGAAGCCGGTCGCCCTGCCCGGAACTGGAAGGAATATCACCGCATCGTTGCCGAACTCAAAAACTTGAAATCTGACCAGACACTTTGCATCCAGTCTGGGAAACCGGTCTATGTCGCCCAGACACACCCCGGAGCGCCAAGAGTCATCATCGCCAACAGCAATCTCGTGCCCAGCCACGCTACACAAAAAAACTTTGACCAACTGGACCTCATGGGGCTCACAATGGATGGACAAATGACTGCGGGAAGCTGGAACTATACGGGGCCGCAGGGAATACTTCAAGGAACTTACGAAACCTTCAATGCCTGCACGCAGAAACATTTCAAAACCCCCAGCCTGGCGGGTAAATGGATTTTTACCTCTGGGTTAGGTTGCACTGGGGAAGCTCAGCCTCTCGCAGGAACGATGAACGAAGCCTGTGTGCTCATTGCCGAAGTTAATGCGGATGAAGCTCAGCAACAAGTGAACGATGGCTACCTCAACTGGGCAACCAACTCTTTGGATCAAGCTCTCGAGTGGATCGATAAAGGGCTCAGAGAAAAGAAACCCATCAGTATCTGCATTGTTGAAAATGCCGCCACCGTTGCACGAGAACTGCTTAAACGAAAACGCATTCCAGATATCGTCACCGATCAAACCCCGGCGCACGACCTCATGGAATATATTCCAGAAGGAAAAAGCTATAGCTGGAACTTGTGGTTTCGGGACAAAGACCCGGAGGAATATCTTGAGCGGTCCAAGGCCACTGTCGTCAAGCATGCCCGTGCACTTGTCGAACTGCAAAAAAGAGGGGCCATCGTTTTTGACTATGGTAATCAACTGCGCGAACAAGCGGAGCGACACGGACTCTCCATCCGCAAAAAGGACGGAACTTTCGCCTACCCTGGATTTATTGAGGAATATATCCGTCCGCTTTTTTGTCTGGGTCGAGGACCTTTCCACTGGACCGTGCTTTCCGGTTTAAAAAAAGATCTGCTCACCATCGATAAGGCATTGGTTGACGCGTTCCCAAATGATCTTGCTCTCAAGCAGTGGATTGAAAAAGCTCAGAACCAGGTGAACATTCTCGGACTGCCAAGCAGGGTTTGCTGGCTGAATTACAGAGAACGTGTCAAAATGGGACTCATCATCAATCGACTGGTCAAGTCCGGAAAAGTGGCGGCCCCCGTTGTCATCGGGCGCGACCATATCGATTGCGGAAGCATTGCCTCACCTTCAAGAGAAACTATCAACATGCTTGATGGAAGCGACGCGGTGGCAGACTGGCCTTTACTCAATTTTTCACTCAACGCCGTTTCCGGCGCCAGTTGGGTGAGCTTCCATCATGGAGGTGAAGCAGGCATCGGAAAATCACTTCACACGGGAATGGTGATTGTCGCTGATGGAACGCGAGATAAAGAAACCCGGATTGAACGTGTTTTAACAAATGATCCCGGACTGGGCATCGCGCGACACGCCGATGCAGGATATAGTGCGGCTAAAAAGTTCGCTACAAAAAATAAAATCAATCTTCCAAAGAAATAATGAACGACACGGTTTGTTTCAGGAATATCGGGCAATTGGTACAGGTGGACACTGCGAATAAACCACCCCGTTTGAAAATTTTAGACAAGCATGCCCTCATTGTTAAAAACGGACGTGTTGAAAAGGTACTCAAAGATTCCGGGTTAAAGTCTTCCAACTATTCCAGGGTCATCGACCTGAAAGGTAAAACCGTTATCCCCGGTCTAGTAGACTGCCATACCCACCTGATCTACGCTGGCGAACGAAAAGACGAAATGGAACGCCGTCTGGATGCGACATCCTATATGGATATCCTTAAACGTGGCGGTGGAATTCTAAGCACGGTTAAAGCTACACGGGAAGCCGATGGAAAATCCCTGCTCAAAACAGCCAAGGCACGCATGAAGCGAATGATGGCGTTGGGCACCACTGCGTTTGAAATCAAATCAGGATATGGACTCGATATTGAAACTGAAAAAAAAATACTCTCTGTTGGCAACCGCCTGGAAAAAGAACTCCCTGTTCCCGTAACTCTCACCTATCTGGGCGCACACGCGATACCTGAAGGCTCAACAAAATCGCAATACTTCGATTTTGTTATGAAAAATTTACCTCTGTTCCGCAACCTTGCCGATGGGGTGGATATCTTTTGCGAAGAAGGCGTGTTCTCGGTTAAAGATCTAAAGCGCCTTTTCCTGCAAGCGAAGCTGGTCGGATTCACCCAACTTCGCGCGCATGTTGAAGAATTATCTCATCAGGGAGGATGCGCCGAAGCCGCCAGGCTGGGAGCCGTCTCCTGTGATCATTTGGAATACGCGAATCCAAAAGACATTCGTGCCATGAAACACGGTGATACCGTTGCTGTCCTCATGCCTGGTGTCACCTTTTTTCTCGGCGGAAAAAAAACACCTCTCGTTCACAGTATGCTGGATGCGGGAGTCACACTGGCTCTGGCCACTGACTGCAACCCGGGCAGTTCACCCACATACAATATGCAAACTGTTCTCAATCTTGCCTGTCACCTTTACCGCATCACACCGGAGCAAGCGCTTGTTGCCGCGACCTACGGCTCGGCTAAAGCCCTAGAGGACCACGAAAAATATGGTTCGCTTCAACCCGGACAGCGCGCAGATTTTCTAACGCTCAAAACGAAGGACTACAGGGATTTGTTTTACTATTTCGGTGAAAACTTCGTTGAACAAACTTTTATACAGGGCCAAGCCGTCCGTATTCCTAAAGCCCCTGCTATCGAATGATGTCGGATATCAAATTTGAAAATATTATCCATTGGCCTTTTGTCATTTACTGCTTCGTCTTTTTACGAAACGAAAAACTGTGAGCAATAACACACTTGAAAATCTCATCTGTCCGGGAAAAGAAGGCGATGTGGTTTTATTAGGTTTCCCTCACGATGAAGGGGTCGCCATCAACGGAGGTCGTCCGGGAGCAAAAAGCGGCCCTGAAAAGTTCAGGTTCTGGCTCAATAAGTATGACACGGTAGAGAATTCGCGTACTGAGTCCGACATATCCAATCTGAAAATAGCTGACGCGGGAGACATCTCCCCCGATATTTCATTAGAGGAAGCTCACTCGGAACTGACCTCTCGAACAGGAGAAATTTTGCAATCGGGTTCCATTCCATTCGTTGTTGGTGGAAGCAACGACCAGTCTTATCCAAACGCCTCAGCCCTGCTTGACAGAACATCCGGGCAAGTTGGAGTGATCAACATTGACGCTCATTTGGATGTGAGACCTTTGAAAAAGGGGCGAGCGCACAGTGGGTCTCCTTTCCGACTGCTAATGGAAGACAGGCGCTTTTCCGGAAATCATTTCGTTGAGTTTGCTTCCCAGGAAAACCAGTGCTCCTGTGAACATGCTCAATTCGTTCTGAATAATAATGGTTGCATATACTGGTTGGATGCCATCCGCCAACGAGACAACGTCATTGACTCATTCCGTTCTGCTCTCAACAGGTTGACCGAAGAGTGTCAGTCCATTTTCGTGAGCTTTGATCTCGACTCCATTGCCGGGAGCGATGCGCCGGGCGTTTCGTGTCCGGGCGAAATCGGATTGAGCACTGAAGAAGCCACCGCTATCGCTTACCATGCCGGGAAGCATCCCGCAGTGGATTTGTTCGACCTGTCCGAATACAATCCGGCCATAGAAGAAGAGCGCACGGGTCGTCTCGCAGTCGCTATTTTTTATCATTTCTGCATCGGCTATTTAGAGAGAACGCAAAAATAATGAGTAAAAGATCCTCCAAAAAATCAGCACGACGACCCATGGCGATGGGGAAATGCCCGAAATCGGCGCCACGCGCCAGTCGCTCTTTAAAACCACGTTGTTGCGACTGGGATACTGAAGCCGCTTTGCGCATGTTGCAAAACAACCTTGATGAAAATGTCGCTCTCGACTGGAAACAACTCATCGTCTACGGCGGTAGCGGACGCGCCGCAAGAAACTGGACAGAGTATCACCGCATCGTCACCGAACTTAAGAGATTGAAGTCTGACCAAACGCTCTGTATACAATCCGGCAAACCAGTATACATCGCTCACACCCATCCCGAAGCGCCGCGTGTTTTAATCGCCAACTCCAACCTTGTCCCAAGCCACGCAACGCAGGAATATTTTGATCAACTCGATCTGATGGGACTCATGATGTATGGACAAATGACTGCCGGAAGTTGGATTTATATAGGCACCCAGGGCATCCTGCAGGGAACCTACGAAACTTTTGGTACCTGTGCGCAGAAAACTTTCAAATCCTCCAGCCTGATCGGCAAATGGATTTTCACATCCGGACTGGGCAATATGGGCGGAGCACAACCTTTGGCAGGGACAATGAATCAGGCCAGTGTCCTGGTGGCCGAGGTCAATGTCAAACAGGCTCAACGAAGGGTCAGGGAAGGTTATCTCAATCGAACAACCGACTCTCTGGATGAAGCTCTTAAATGGATCGATCAGTCTATCGACGAGAAAAAACCCATCAGTGTTTGCATTGTAGAAAACGGGGCAACTGTTGCACAGGAACTGATTAAGAAAAAGCGTATCCCTGACATCGTCACCGACCAAACCCCGGCGCACAATCTTATGGATTATGTTCCCGAAGGAAAAAGCTTCGAGTGGTGCCAGAAACTTCGCAATAATAAACCTGCTGAATATCTCAAGCGTTCTCAGGCAACTGTCATCAAACACGCACGCGCGCTGATGACATTACAAAAAAAAGGAGCTGTCGTTTTCGACTATGGCAATAACCTGCGCGGTCAGGCGGAGAATGGCGGACTCGCCATTCGTAAAAAAGACGGCTCCTTTGCCTACCCAGGATTTGTCCCGGAATACGTCCGCCCGCTTTTTTGCGAAGGGCAGGGTCCTTTTCGCTGGGCACTGCTTTCAGGTAGTAAGAAAGATTTGTTGACAGTGGATCGGGCGGTGATCGACACGTTTCCCAATAAACCTGCTTTAAAGAGATGGATTAAAAAAGCACAAGATCAGGTGCCGGTACTGGGTCTGCCGACACGAGTCTGCTGGCTGGGTTACGGCGAGCGGGTCAAGATGGGATTGGTGATGAATCATCTGGTGAAAACCGGAAAAGTGTCAGCTCCCATTGTGATCGGGCGTGACCATCTGGACTGCGGTAGCGTTGCCTCGCCGAACCGGGAAACTGAAAACATGCTCGACGGAAGCGATGCCATAGCCGACTGGCCTTTACTTAATTTTTCCCTGAACGCTGTTTCCGGTGCGAGTTGGGTGAGTTTCCACCACGGCGGCGGGGTAGGCATCGGCAACTCCTTTCACGCTGGGATGGTCATCGTCGCCGACGGCACCCGCAAAAAGGAAGCACGGCTGGAGCGCGTCTTGACTCATGACCCCGGACTCGGCATCGCCCGGCACGTTGACGCAGGTTACAGCGACGCCAAAAAAGTTGCCAAAAAACGTAAAGTGAATTTGCCAAGGGGATGAGAGAACAACCAAAATCCCCCCGGCCCCCTTCATGGAAGGGGAAGATTTTTGATAAAAAAAGCCCCCGGAGAGGAAAAATTCTCCAGGGGCTTTTTTCGATCGAACTAAAATTTATACAATCGCCAGGAAACCACAGGCATCGTAACAGGCGTTGCAGTTGATACATAAATCCATATCAATATGCGCGGCTACTTTTCGGGTGCCACCCGTAATAGCCCCTGTAGGGCAGGGCTTGATACACTGACCGCAGGCAACACACTCATCTTCTTTGACGACATAACGGTACAATCCGGTACAGCGTGCGGCATCACAAATCTGGTCGGTGATATGCCGTTCGTATTCGGCACGAAAATACTCAATTCCGGTCAGAACCGCCTTGACAGATGTCTCGCCCAATCCGCAAAGTGAAGTTATATTGATTTCTTCACAGAGTGACTTCAGTTTGTCAATATCCTCCAACTTGCCGCGTCCTTCCGAAATATCATCGAGCTTGTTTTTGATCAATGTCAATCCAATGCGGCAGGGGGTACATTTGCCGCATGTTTCCGCTTCGTTGAATCCGATCGAGAACTTGGCCAGATCGATAACGCAGGCGGACTGGTCATAGGCGGCAAAACTGGCCTGCCCCATGATGACTCCTTCTTTGATCAAGCTCTCATAATCAAGCGACGTATTCGCCTTTGAAGGCGGGAGGAATCCACCGGTAACACCACCGGCATGGATGACCTTGAGTTCTTTCTTCTTGGAAATACCTCCGCAAATATCTTCGATCACTTCATGGAAGGTGGTTTTCATATCAAATTCCATGAGGCCGTTATATTTTATATTTCCCGCAAGCGCCCAAATTTTGCACCCCTTGGCGTTGTCATTCCCCATCGAGGAGTACCAACCGGCTCCCTTGTTAATGATGGCAGGAACAGTGGCCCAGGTCTCTGCGTTGTTGAGCAGGGTGGGCTTGCCCCACAATCCCTGATTAACCGAATGCGGGGGCTGTGCCTTGGGCATGGGGCGTTTTCCTTCAACCGACTGCATGAGAGCAGTTGACTCACCGCCAATGAACGCCTCGGCCCCTTCATGAACATAGATATCGAAACTGAAATCGGTCCCGTTGATATTTTTACCCAGCAGACCTCTTTCCCGCGCCTGCTCCAGCGCCATGTTCAATCGTTTCACCGCAATAGCATAATCGGATCGCGTGTAAATTATTCCTTCCGTGGCCTGAATGGCATAAGCGCCAACGATCAAACCTTCAATCACCTGATGCGGACAACCCTCCATGATACTGCGGTCCATGTAGGATGCCGGGTTACCTTCATCGCCGTTGACCATAATGTAGCGTGTGCCCAGATCATCGGTCGGTGCGCTCGCGGCTTTTTTCCATTTGTGACCCGTGACAAATCCACCGCCGCCCTTGCCACGCAAACCAGAGGATATGATCTCTTCGATGATATCGGCGGGTTTCATGGTGAGAGCTTTCTTCAACCCGGTATAACCACCCACCTCAAGATATTCGTCTATATTTTCCGGATCAATGCGACCGCCAAATTCAAGAGCAACGCGCGTTTGTTTTTTAAGATTTTCGTAGTAGTCATCCTTCGCCGCGGCTTTCTTGAATATTTTACCGCCAATAACATGGTCTTTAAGAATTTTCACGACCTGATCCGGCTTCACTTTTTCATAAGTCACCAGATCCTGACCAGGAACGTGGACATCGACCAGCACGTCCCTGCTACAATAGCCCCGGCAACCCACCTGCCCCATATTGCATCCACCCGGACTCAGCTCGGCATTGGCTTCAAGCTCTTTGATCTGCTTCTCAAACTCCTGATACACCAACTCACTGCCCTCAGCGATACCACTGAGACTTTTACAAACGGTGATTTTTACCGTCCCTTTATTCTGTTCGGTAGCCTGCTCTTTTGTTTCTACCGCTTCCATAGGGTTCTCTCCTTAAAACTCTGACAATAGATATATGAATCAACCGGCAGGTTCGTAATCCTTTTTGACATGTTTGTTACCTCGTTCGATTTATTGAACCGAAGAGGGGTCCGCAATGCTCACTAAAATCTCACAAAAGTCAGGAAAATTCCAGCAATTCTAGTCACCTGCAGACCGAATGTCAATCTCTCATCGAAGCGCAAAATGAGGAAGTTTAAAGGATGTTACAAAACGATGACCCCCGGTGCCTCCACAGCCCCCGGCAATAACCGGGAAAAACCTCTTTAACTCAAATAAATCAATGATATCTTATGGGCAAAAAACTATCCCGCTCGGCCAGATAACGGTAATAATCCAGAGGAATTAAAAACCTGATCTGAATGCAAACGATGCAAAGCAATCGGCTCCCTCCGGTAATGAAACTTCTTAGAAGCCGATCGTAAACAAACTTGCACTTATTCAACCTTCCGATTTTATAGTTTGTCGCCACAAAACTCTAAAACAAATATTAAAAACCATGCTCCGCATATCCGCTATAATTAGTACATCTCTTGCTGTACTTCACAGAACCTTGAAGCTCTGGTCAAAAATATTCACAAACGAGCCCGCTGATTACCTTACATTTTTACAAATATGCGTTAATTAAACTCAGTAAGGCTTCATAGCATGAGGAATGAATTTCTAAAATTTATTGCCCTCACCCTTCCAGAAAAACAACCCGTCTCTCAACCCAGCAAATCTGAAACATGAAAAGGATTTTTCACGGCTTTGCCCTCTCATAAACTTTTCGATTGATTGAATCTCACCTAATCTATAAACTCTCCTTCGTATATTGAATTTAACCATCACACTGCCGAACGATTTATGATCAAAACAACTATTAAAAATGAACGGTTGCTGGCGCATAAAACAGAATGCCTGATCCTGTTTTGTCCGGAAGAAAAAAAACCATCGGGAAAACTGGCTGAACTGGATGCAAAACTGAAAGGCCTTATTGGATCTTCTTTTAAAAATAAACGGTTCGGAGGAAAACTCAACCAGACTCTCCTGTTGAACGCCGCGAAACCCATTCGGGCGGATCACCTGCTTCTGGTTGGCCTGGGCAAGGCGAAAGAAATCACTGGCGAAAAACTGCGCCAAGCGGCAGGAACAGCGGCGCGACACGCAGAAAAATCCAGTTTAAGTACCCTCTCTTTTTATGTGCCCGCAGACAACTCCGTCAACCCAATATGTGACGGACTCGCAAAGTCCGATGACAACTTTTCCCAGGCTGTGACCGAGGGCAGCCTGCTTTCCCTGTACCACTTTGATGGGTACAAGCAAGCTGAGAAAGATAAACCATGCAGGATAAAACAAATCACTCTCCTGACTGCGGAAAAATCAAAAGTATCATCAATGCGTTCTGCGGTTAAGAGAGGTCGCCATTTAGCTGAAGCGGTCTATACCTCGCGCGATCTTATTTCGCATCCAAGCAATACAGTAACGCCATCCTACCTGGCCGACAAAGCGCGGGAAATAGCCAAATCGTTTGGGATGACCTGCAAGGTCCTTGCACCCCGTGATATGGGTCGACTGGGAATGGGAGCTTTACTCGGTGTGGCCAAAGGTTCTCAGGAACCGCCCACCTTCATTATTCTGGAACACCGTGGCGGAGCCAAAAACGATCCCCCTGTGGTCATCGTAGGCAAAGGCATTACCTTCGACACGGGAGGAATTTCCCTGAAACCCTCAGCCAATATGGACGAAATGAAAATGGATATGTCCGGCGGCTCGGTAGCCTTGGCCACCCTGTTTGCGGCGGCGGCACTCAAAATTCCAATGAATGTCGTGGGGCTGATCCCCGCCAGTGAAAACATGCCGGGCGGCACCGCCATCAAACCCGGAGACATCCTGAAAAGCATGTCGGGGAAAACCATCGAGGTATTGAACACAGATGCCGAAGGCAGATTGATTCTCGCTGATGCTCTCACCTACGCGGCACGTTACAAACCCAAAGCTGTTATCGACCTGGCCACGCTTACCGGAGCCGTTATCATAGCTCTCGGACACCAGGCCGCCGCCGTTCTGGGAAATAATGATGAACTGACAAATCGATTGCAACAATGCGGCGAAGTGACGGGCGAACGTTTATGGCCTCTTCCCCTTTGGCCTGAACATGAAAAAGCTGTGAAGAGCGATATCGCCGATCTTAAAAATATCGCTTCACCGGGGGTGGGTGCAGGCACGATCACAGGAGCCGCTTTCCTGAAAGCGTTCGCGGGCGAACAACCCTGGTGCCATCTGGATATTGCCGGCACTTCATGGTCAGGTGAAGACAAACCTTACACGCCAAAAGGCGCATCCGGATTTGGTGTGCGTCTGCTCATACGATTCCTGGAGCAGGAAGCAACCGGCAATCCGTCCTAATCCGAAAGTTCTATTGAGCGAATGACAAATAACATTATTATCTTCATTCACCTGATGGCCGCCGCCATCGCGATAGGAAGCATGGTATTCGCTGTAATCCTGCTACTGCCCTCCGTAGAAAAACTGCCAGAACATAAAGGACCGGAAGAACACTCCATCCCTTATAAATCCCTGGAAATTCTTGCACCCACCGTATTTGCCTGTCTTTTGGCGCTCATCGGAACGGGAATTTATTTTTTACTGGAAAATTACAGCGCGCAAGTGGAACTGAAGCCTGGATACTATGATCTTTTCGGAATAAAACTCATTTGCGTTGTCGCCGCGTTTTTTTTGAGCATCTATCAGACCTTCAACCTGCGTACCCGAATCGCCGACCTCGACTTGTCACCCGAAAATCGCAAATTGATTCCTGAGACGATCCGGCAAATGAAAAAAATCACACAATTCACCCTGACCGCGTTTTCGCTGGCTGTTTTTTTCGGAATCTGGATGGCAAGATATTAAGGTAAAACGGCTGAAACCACTATGTTTTACATCTGATTACAGAATCATGAACTTTATTAAACTACCCCCCCCCTCTCTTTTCCCAAACAAATGGCTACCGCTGTATAATCATAAATGGGGTAACTGTTATCTAATTCTTTTCGCAAGTAAGATTGTTTTCCGATGATTATTTGGTTAATATGCAGATGAAAAGGAGTTCTTCATGAATGATATCAATCCATCTCAGGAACAAAACCCAACACCCCGGCCTGTCCCCGAAAATTCCATCGCGGCTGATGAGCCAGCTCCAGCCACGCAAGAAGAGCTCCCCGTAGTGGAGCATCCCCATGAAAAAGAAATCGATCTAAATGAACTGTTCCCGGATTCCGAAACAGACCTCAACGACCTGTTTCCCGACACAGAAATAAAGCATCTCCTCAAGGGCATCACCAAAAACAAAAAGGACATGAATGCAATTAAAGAACGCCTCACCACGGAAAACGAAACGCCCGAGGAAGAGGAAGAAGAACCTGCCGAAAACTCACCAGCGCCTGACGAAGCAAAATAAACCCTGCCTGCCATGGAAAATTTCAGTACTGTTAATTGAGTTCTTTTTTCTGTCGGTGTTTCAGACTTTCAATCATTGGTGAGATATTGTCGTAGCCTAATGGATATCCAATACGGTCAAAGGTGTCCTTTGCCTTTTGAAAGGAGTCCAGCGCCTCGGAAATCCGCTCTGTTTTCTTGAAGTAATGTCCTTGAGTTTCGTAAATTTTTGCTTTGACAATATGAGGTTCAGCCCCCTGCACCACCTCAGCGGCCTTGCCAAACCACTTCCCCGCCTCAGCCAACTGAGAGCTTTCCATATGAAGGTCGCCGATTCTTTTTAGTGCCCGCCCTTCGCCGATTTTGTTATTGAGTTTCTGGTGATAATTAACCGCCAACAGGTAGGTGTCTTCCGCTTCTCTTGCTTCATGAAAAAACTTGTGCAAATCGCCAATTGACTCATAAGTCCTTGCGGCGCGTTTAAAGTTTTTTCTCTGCTCGAACAACACAATGGCTTTTTGGTAATTTTCTACGGCCAAATCATATTCGTGATAGAAAAAATTCTGGGACGCTGTCTGGATGAGCCGATCGGCTTCGTCCTTGGCATCAATAGGCGGGGTGATGGCACCTTCGATTTCTACATGAAAAAATTTCTCCAGGCCTACCCACAGCGAACCACCCAGAATAAGGATCACACTAAGAATGAGGATGATCTTGGCTTGGGATAGCGGAGTCTTGGACATGGTACCACCTGAAAATGACGGAACGCCGCTATTATATATCAGGGACACTCATTGTGATCAGATTTTCTGCACTCGGAGTCCGCGCCGGACAAAACGGAAAGGAATCACTTGGCCTTTAAGACGGGTCAGTTCGGCAGTCACAGACGCCTTCTTTTTCGAAGGTACGATGAAAGCGATGCATCCGCCGCCGCCTGCGCCACATACCTTGGCCGCCTGCGCGCCTTTTTTTATCGCTCCCGCGATGAGTTTATCCATTTGCGGAGTACTTATGGTTGGGGCCAAAGCTTTGCGCTCTTTCCACTCTTGAGCAAATAGAGCCGCCACTCTTTTCATGTTTCCAGCGGTCAACGCCTTATCCATTTCTCTTGCTGTTTGCCCAATCTTATTCAGCTTATTCGTAATTGCGCGATTACCGTCCAAAGCTTTTTTCATGACTTCCCAGTTATTGATACCCGACTGCCTGGGTTTTCCCGTGTAGCATAAAATCATGTTCCGGGTGAGGTCTTCCAAACAGACTGGCAAAGTAACTGAATCAACACCGTCAAATCCGGGCCGCACCGAACGCACCCCTCCATGCAAAGGTGGAAAATAGTCCTGCCAACCGGTCGGCACAGAAATCACCTGAGTCTCAATATTCTTTGCCGCTTCCAGTATCTGTTTTTTACTGAGACCTTTCTGAGTGAACGCGTTAAGCGCACCGTGCAAAGCTATGTTCAAAGCGGACGACCCCCCAATACCCGAGCCGGGGGGCGCTTCACAGGATGTCAAAATATTCAGTCCACTCTCAGGCCGATAATATTTCAACGTTTTCAGAATAAGGATCAGCGAATGTTTTTCCGGTAGGGAGTCAACCGATTCGAATTCTGCCTTAAGATTAAGGTCTTTCGACTCAACAACAATCCGCCGATCTTTTCGCGGAGTTAACTCAACAGTAGCGTACAGATTGATAGCCGCATTAAGAGTAGGGGGGTTTCCAAACTGGAGGTATAGCGGCCATATGTCCAGGGTTCCCCCGGCAAAATCGATACGGGCAGGCGCGGTACTTTTTATCATGCGGTCAAATTTATGAAACCTGATGGAAGGCTCTGGGTGGTAGGTTATGGCGAATCTGAAAC
>CAJWQP010000058.1 GCA_913045445.1 uncultured Nitrospina sp.
ACATAATATGTGCTAACATTCGACAGGTGTGTAGGAGCGTTTTTATTAACTAATCATTTGATTTTAATTAGCTTTTGTCAGCCGCCCAATACCTCTCCGAAGGCAGGGAGTTTATCGATGCCGCTATTTGCAGGTACTTACCGGAAGAAACCACTTATCCGGAAAGTATCCATAAAGCGATGCTTTACAGTGTCCTCGCCGGTGGCAAGAGGTTGCGGCCTGTTCTCGTAATCGCGGCGGCTGAGGCTGTCGGCGGAAATCGGCATGATGTCCTTCCCTTTGCGGTTGCCACTGAATATGTTCATACCTATACGCTGATTCATGACGATCTCCCGGCACTGGATGACGATGACCTGAGGAGGGGGAAACCGACGAATCATAAAGTATTTGGTGAAGCCATAGCCATCCTTGCAGGTGATGCGCTACTCACACAAGCGTTCTACCTGATGACCTATTCGGAGTTGATGGACTCTGTAGCCCCAGGAAACCTTTTACGGGCCGCTCATGACATGACCAGTGCCCTTGGAACTGCTGGGATGATTGGCGGTCAGGTTGTAGACATCGAATCGGAGGGCAAACCGATTGATGCGGAAACGCTGGAATACATTCACATTTACAAAACAGGCCACCTTATAAAGGCCAGTATCCGGGCCGGGGCGATTTTGAGCCAGGCTAATACCGAGCAATTGAACGCTTTATCCACCTACGGAGCCCATATTGGTTTGGCTTTCCAGATCGTCGATGATATCCTTGATATCACTGCCGATGAAAGTCAGTTAGGAAAAGATGTCGGGAGCGACCTGGGTAAAGAGAAAGCAACCTACCCGGCTCTTTACGGATTGGAAGAATCGAAAAAGAAAGCAGAGAAACTGGTAGAAGATGGAATAGCGTGTCTCGATATTTTTGATGACAGGGCTGATCCTTTGAGAGAAATTGGACGGTTCTTTGTCCAGCGAACATTTTAAAATAACTCTGGCGAGTGTTTTAAAAAGTTTCAGCGAGTATTTAAAAAAACATATTGGGCCGACCCAAGGGCCATAAGGTACTTATACAAACGGAGGTCCGAAGTCTCCTCTGTTTGGAAACAATTTAATCTGGTACCCGCATGAGCAAGTTTTTTGACGACATTAATAGTCCTGCGGATTTAAAAAGGGTAAAAAGGGAAGATCTTCCCAAGGTTGCCAAGGAAATCAGGGAGCTACTTCTGCAATCGATATCCAAGACAGGGGGGCACCTGGGTTCGAACCTGGGAGTTGTCGAATTGACTATGGCCTTGCATTATGTTTTTGACAGCCCTGTTGATAAATTCGTTTGGGATGTTGGGCACCAGTCTTATGTCCACAAACTGTTGACTGGGCGTAAAGACCAGTTTGATAAACTCAGACAATACGGAGGTCTATGCGGGTTTTCCAAACGGGAGGAAAGTGAACACGACCATTGGAATGTCGGGCATGGTGGAACCTCCGTTACTGCGGCGCTTGCTTTTGCTAAAGCTCGAGACCTTAAAAAGGAAAAAAATAAAGTTGTCGCCATCATCGGTGACGGTTCGCTCACGGCAGGTATGGCTTTTGAGGGATTGAACCATGCGGGTCATCTTAAGTCCGACATGATCGTGATTCTAAATGATAACGAAATGTCGATTTCGACCAACGTGGGAGGCATGTCGGCTCACCTCAGTCAAATACTGACCGGACAGGTCATGACTAAGTTCAAGCGCGAAGTCGATCAAATGCTTCTTGCAATTCCTGGAATAGGTAAAGATATCTCCCAGTACGCTCATCGTCTCGACGAGGCTATCAAGGGTGTGTTTATTCCGGGTCGTTTGTTTGAAGATCTCGGCTTCCGTTACATAGGGCCGGTCGATGGGCATGACACCGATTTGCTGATAGATACTCTGGGCACGGTGGGCGAACTCAAAGGACCTACCTTGATTCATGTGGTCACACGCAAGGGCAAGGGATATGAAATTGCAGAAGAAAAGGCCGATGTATGGCATGGGGCGAAACCGTTTGATATCGCTTCCGGCAAGTTCATAAGCGGCAAGAAGTCTCATCCCGCATACACCAATGTATTTGCCGAAACGCTGATCGAATTGGCTAAAGAAGATGAGAAAATCTTAGGTGTTACCGCCGCCATGCCGGACGGAACAGGAATCGGCAAGTTTGGCAAGGTGTTTCCTGAACGTACTTTTGATGTTGGAATGGCAGAACAACATGGTGTGGGATATGCGGCGGCGTTGTCTATTGAAGGATTCAAACCGGTTGTTGCTATTTATTCAACATTCATGCAAAGGGCTTATGATCAGGTGGCTCACGATGTTTGCCTGATGGACCTCCCCGTCACCTTCGCGATGGATCGTGCGGGTATAGTGGGGGAGGATGGTGCGACGCATCAGGGATTATACGATATTTCTTTTCTGCGCACTTTACCCAACATGGTGATCATGGCACCGAAAGATGAAAACGAATTGAGGCATATGCTCAAGACTTCCATCAACCATCCGGGACCGTCCTCTTTAAGATATCCCAGAGGCGCTGGCCTTGGGGTCGAGCTGGACAAGGAAATCAAGGAACTCGAAATTGGAAAAGGAGAAGTGGTGAAAGACGGAGCGGATCTGGCCATATTTGCTTTCGGGACGATGGTTGACCCTTCTATGAAAACAGCGGGCATGCTCGAAGAAAAAGGGCTCAGCGTTGCGGTGATCAATGCACGCTTTGCCAAACCCATAGACGAGGACCTCGTTCTGGAATATGCCAGGAAAACAGGTTGCATCGTAACCACAGAGGAGCATGCGGTGCAAGGCGGATTCGGCTCAGCAGTTCTGGAAGCCCTGCAGGATATTGATGAAAACATTCCTGTGAAAACGAAGTGCATCGGGGTGCCTGATATTGTTGTTGAACATGGAGCGGTGGGTCTAATAAAAAAGGATATGAAACTCGACTCGGAAGGAATGTTCGAAACTATTTTATCTTTTGTCAGCTCTGAGTCGAGCTCGACCACCGAGGGTAATAGAGATAAAGATTCTTCTGGGAATGGTAACAAAGAACTCAAAAGTGGCATTAAAAAACCTATCACATTCAAACAACCTGTCAATGGCTAGAACCTCTCAAGTTAAACGATCTACCAACGAAACCGAAATTGAAGTCAGCCTCAATCTGGATGGTCAGGGGGAAAGTGAAATTGATACCTCGATGCCCTTTTTGGACCACATGCTTTCGCAGTTGTCCCGGCATGGATATTTCGATCTCAAGGTAAAAGCAAAAGGGGATACCCACATCGACTACCACCACTCGGTAGAAGACATAGGGATTGTTCTTGGAGAAGCATTTGCCAAGGCGCTGGGCGATAAAAAAGGTATCCGCCGATTTGCGGACACTCAGTCCCCGCTAAATGAGGCGCTGGCTCAATGCGTTGTCGATATAAGCGGTCGTGGATATTTTGTGTTCAACGCAACGCTTCCAAAATCAAAAATCGGCGAGTTTGATGTCGAACTGGTGCCGGAATTTTTCCAGGCGTTTGCCATAAACGCTGGCATCACCCTTCACATGAACTGCCCCTACTGGGAAAATCTCCACCACATCGTTGAAGCCCTGTTTAAATCCTTTGCCCGCACACTGGACCTGGCCTGCTCTCTGGACGAGCGGAGCAATCAGGTACCGTCTACCAAGGGAAAGTTGTAATGATCGCCGTGATCGACTACGGCATGGGCAACCTGCGCTCTGTACAAAAGGCGCTGGAGGTTGTTGGTGCCGACGCAGTTGTGACCCATGACCCGGAAACTATTCTCAAGGCAGACTCCATTGTTCTGCCTGGCGTGGGTGCTTTTAAAGATTGCATGACCAACCTTGAGAAATTGAAACTGGTGGATCCCATTCGCAAGTTCATCGACAGTGGCAAGCCCTTCCTGGGAATTTGTCTGGGTTTCCAGGTGCTGTTTGATGAAAGTGAAGAATACGGTCCCGTTGCCGGGCTTGGAATCCTGCCGGGTAAAGTGGTGAAGTTTCCCGAAGGAATTTCAGAGACGGAAAACGGTCCAAGAATGAAAATTCCTCATATGGGCTGGAACCAGATCGAAGTGAAAAAAAAAGATCCTCTATTCGAGAATTTTGATGTTGCGCCTTATTTTTATTTTGTGCATTCCTACTATGTGGTTCCAAAAGATCAGGAGGTTGTCGCCACCGTCACCAACTATGGTTTCGAGTTCGTCTCCGGTGTTCAGCACAAAAATATTTACGCATTTCAATTTCACCCTGAAAAGAGCCAGACTTTGGGACTTTCTCTTCTCGAGCGGTTTTCCCGCCTCAATTGAGTTTGTCAGCAAGTAAATCCCGTTTCTATTTAAAAGGCATCGCAATGGTCACGGTCACACTCACGCTGTGGGGAGTGTTGCCGATACTTCTTAAGCTGGGGCTTAATTACTATTCCGCCGGGACCATTGCCTGGTTCAGATTTTTCTTTTCTTTTTTATTTCTGTTTGCATTTCTTTCTGTGTTTCGCTCAGGGGGTGAGATACTGGTGCGCCCGCCTGTCCTGGGAATATTAGGAGGAACTGCGCTGGCGGGAAACTATTTTGCCATGACCCAGGGGATTCACTTCAGTGGACCTTCTAACGCCGCGATCATTATTCAAGTGGCGCCGGTTCTTCTGGTTATTGCCGGGGTTTTTCTTTTTCATGAAACTATTGTGGCAAAGCAAGTGGCGGGTATGATTCTGGCCATGATTGGTTTTTATCTGTTTTATCTGGATCGGCTGGGAAACGCGCAGGACACTTTTCAATATTCTTCAGCTAACGGATGGATTTTGTTTGCGGCGGTTGCCTGGGTATTATATATGATCTGTCAGAAGCGGTTGAGCGCGAAGTATTCGGCACAAACACTCAATCTTCTTGTTTATGCTGTGGCGACGATTGCGTTGATTCCTCTGGTCGAGTGGAAGGAGTTTTTGGGCGGTGGCTTTGCCGGGTGGTTGCTTCTTTTTATTCTTGGATTGAATACATTAATCGCTTACGGCGCTTTGGCAGAAGCGGTGGAATGTATTCCCTTAAGTCTCATCAGCATCCTAATAACACTTAACCCCTTTATCACTTTGAGCGGGATGTGGATATTGAATACATTTGGAGTGGAGACGCTTCCAATGGAGAACATCAGTGGGTCAGGTTATCTGGGCGGGGCTATCGCAGTTATTGGTGTTGTTCTCGTGGTCGCTTCCCCGCAAAAAAGGAAAGCCACTAGTTAGAAACTTTTATTCCGGTAATAACACCCGTAGGAACCGCTTCTACCCTGAAATGACGAATATCATCAACTCCTGCTTTTTCCAGCCAGCGAGTCATTTCATCAACCCCATGCGCTGAACCGCCTTCGGTCAGTAGTCCAATATTTAAACTGAACAAAGTGTCAGGAAGCGGACCTGTTCCATCCTGATTCGTGCAGAATCCGTGAAGGACGACACGCCCTCCCGGTTCCAGGGCATTGATTATTTTATTGACCAGGTTTTGTCCTGAATCAGCATCGTACATGTGAAGGACATTAGCAACAAGTATAAGATCGTAACCCGAACCCAGGTCGTCTTTTTCAAAATCTCCTGCCAGCGTGTCCACCCGGTCTTCGAGGTCATAGCGTTTGATGTAATCTTTTGCCACCTCCAGCACAGGGGGGATATCAAACACAGTTGCTTTGAGATGACTGTGTATTTTTGCCCATTCCAGAGAGTAGGTGCCCGGCCCGCCACCCACATCAAGCATACGGTTGGCATCACCGAGAGGGATTTCCCGTGCGATCATTTCCGTAGCCTTCAAACCCTTGTCATGCATCGCATCAATGAAGGCCCGCATATTTTCAGGATCGGTCCCCAGCATGTCCATAATACTTTTAAGCTGTTTGCCAGAGCGGACGAAGTCAGGCAATTGGGTCCATACCGGGAGCAGGTCGTAGATCAGTTGAATCCACTGCTTCATGCAATGGTCGCCTTTTTCAGTGAGGTACTTCCGCCATGCATCCGGCATATGGAACCGGTTATCTTCCTTGACCAGAATCTCCATACCTGCTAGCGCATTGAGCAACCGCTCTGTCCCCTTGAGAGAAAGAGATAAAGCATCCGCCACCTGTTTGGCGGTTACGGGTGCTCCCGACAGTTGGTCAAAAATACCAAGTTGGTTAGCGGTCATCAGGACCAGCGGCGGTTGATAGCCTTGAAGAATTTGCCCAATTTCTTTTTCAACATCCATTACGTAAACCCCTCACATGTAAGTTTAAAAATACTGACAGGATAACAGGATGCAATCCATAATAAAACAGCCCCTTTTCCAGGGAGGTCTTTGCGTAAGGGGTATATTTTGGTTTTGTAGCTTGCCCATTTATGGGCGCTTTTGACTATATAAGGCTACCGATAACTACCCAATTTATCCTTAAAACTCAAAGGAGTACCTGTTTAGAGCAAAGCGCTATTGATATATAATGGTCAATGGTAAAAAGTAAAATGAAAAATTAATTGCCAGAGAGTATCAGATGGAAGGAAGAAATACAGGGCTTCGTAGTATATTCATTATATTCTGGGTGATCGGTTCCATCTTCTGGGTTCTGATAGGGGCGCTGGATGGAGACTTCATGCGAAGCGTGATCACCATAGCGATAGGATGGGTAATCCTGTTTCTTTACTTCTGGCTTAAAGATGAGTACATGCGTAAAAAATGGGGCGGTCAGGAAGAGGAGTAATCTTCAGCCACGGTTAATTATCCTGACCTCTGCCTTTTTTCATGGCCTTTTCGATTTCGCGGTTGGCTTCGCGTTTTTTGATGCTCGCACGTTTGTCGTGGAGTTTTTTGGCTTTGGCGATGGAAAGCTCTACTTTGGCGATCCCGTTTTTGAAGTAGACTTTGAGTGGGACCAGGGTATAACCTTTTTCCTGCGCCCGGCCTATAAGTTTGTTGATCTCTCTCCGGTTTAGCAAAAGTTTTCGCTGGCGGGTGGGGTTGAGGTTGTACTGCTGGGCCGGACTGTATGGGTTGATATGAAAATTGTTCAGCCAGACTTCATTTCTTTCCACACTGGCGTAACTGTCGGTCAAGTTTGCTTTACCATCTCGCAATGATTTAACCTCAGGGCCGCGCAACATCAATCCGCATTCTATGGAATCCTCTATAAAATATTCGTGTCGCGCCCGCTTGTTCTGGCAGATTATTTTTATATTGCTCATAATTTTACGTAATGAAAGGACGCTTCAGCCTCAAAGCTATAGAGAGAGCTATATTTGCGGGTATCCTATGACTGTATCTTCTTTCACTTCCTTGATGATGACGGGGACCAGTTGATTTTGCAATGAATCTTCTGTTTGTACAAGAATGGGAACGTAATGTTCGGAATGGCCTTTGAGTGTTCCATCGGAATGTCTGCGGTCTTCAATGAGTACAGTGACTTTTTTGCCGACAAGGGTTTTGCGGAACCGGTCCGCTTTTTCTTTTATCAAATCATTGAGAATACCGCTACGTTCTTTTTTCAGGGTGTTTTTGACATCGTTTTTAAGCTTGTGTGCTTCCGTCCCGGAGCGTGGTGAATAGGAGAAAACATGCAGGTAAGAAAACGGGAGTTCTGCTATGAGTCTCCGTGTGCGTTCAAAATGTTCATCATTTTCGCCGGGGAACCCTACAATGACATCGGCGCCGAGTCCGAGAGGCGCTATGCGCTCGGCGGCACACCGCACTACATTCTCATATTGCTCGACATTATAGTTTCGTCTCATTTTGGATAGAATTTCGTTATCGCCGCTTTGCAAGGGGATATGCAAGTGCGGGCAGACCTTTTCGTGATGGGCGACAAGCTCAATCAGGTTGTCGTCAATTTCCATGGGATTGATCGAGCTCAATCGCACGCGGAAGTCGCCGCTTAAATTCGCTATATCTCTGACCAGTGACGAAAACGTTTTTTTTGAATGGAAATCCATCCCCCAGGTGCCAAGGTTGATACCGGTGAGTGTGATTTCCTTGTAACCAGCATCGATGGCTTTTCGAACGTTATTGATCACATTTTCTCTGGTATCGCTGGCGGATGTACCACGTGCGCGTACAACGGTGCAGAAGGAACATTTTTCGTCACACCCGGTTTGTACTTTGATGATGGCCTTGGATCTACCTTGAAACTGTGTGACGGGCAGGGAGTGGAACACTCGTTTGCTATGAATGTCGGACATGCTGATCTCTGCAGGTCCGGACTGTTTGTCGACCCGGTCATTTTTCAGTTTTGTTTTAAGCAGGTCGGCAATTTTTAATTTATCCGCGTTTCCCAGAACGAGATCGAGTCCATCCAGTTGTGCCGCTTCTTCTGAATTGAGTTGAGCGTAACAGCCGGTGAATACTACCATCGCGTTTTCGTTTATGGCCAGCGACTTTTTAACCGCGAGTCGGGAACTGTAATCACTCCGTGCAGTCACGGTGCAGGTGTTGACAACATAGATATCTGCTGTTTCGGAGGACTTGACGATGGAAAATCCTTCCTGCTCAAGAAGTACCTGCATTTCTGCGGTGTCGTGTTGGTTAGTTCTGCAACCCAATGTTGTGAATGCGACTTTCATTATAATGGGGCTATGTTAAAAATTATCTTCTCAGGGTTTCATGGAAGCTCATCTTAGTCCAGCGATTTTTCTGAATCAACCTATAATTCAAATGCTTAATCAGTGTTATCTAGCAAGGGCTTGACCGGTATGGGCGAGTCTGCTAGTATCCGAAAATCTGGTGTTTTTACGAGGTTTTTCGACCCCTAGAAGTTGTTGTCAGGTGTTTGAAGGCTTTTTTTATCCTGTATGTAGGGGGGGTGTGTGAAGAAAATTCAGCGTACAACAAAAACCTTTCTGGAAAACTGGCTTCAAAAAACGGTCAAGCAGTATGTCGTGGCCATGAATGGTCGTGATGATGGCAAGCTCCATGATCTTGTAGTGAGTGGAGTGGAAAAACCGCTGATAGAAATGGTTCTTAGTGAAACCGGCGGTAACCAGACTCAGGCCGCAAGCATACTTGGTATTAACCGTAACACCCTCAGAAAAAAAATCAAAGATTACGATCTCAAATGAACTCAAAAGGCCTTGCGGTCGTTGTGCTTGCGGCAGGAAAAGGCACGCGAATGAAGTCCTCCCTGGCCAAAGTGCTTCAACCGCTTAACAAGCAACCTTTATTATATTATGTGCTGGAGTCTCTGATTCCGCTCAGTCCGGATTTGTCGGTCGTGGTGGTCGGGTTTCAATCGGAAAGAGTGAGGGACGCGTTTTCGGACAAAGGTTTGATCTTTGTCGAACAGAAGGAACAACTGGGAACCGGTCATGCCGCTCAGCAGGCGGAATCTGCTTTGGGTGATTTTTCTGGAGATATTCTGGTCGTTTGTGGCGATATGCCGTTCATTAAATCCCAGACACTAATTGACCTCGTGAACAGGCATCGGAAAACAGGCGCTGGTTGTACGGTTCTGACTCTCAAAGCACCTGAGAAAAAGGATTTTGGGCGAATTATTAGGGATGAGAAGGGGGCCGTAGTGAAAATCGTTGAAAATAAAGATGCTTCGGAATCAGAGAAAAAGGTTGACGAATTTAACTCAGGAGTCTATTGTTTTGACAAGAGTTTGTTTTGCAAGGCTTTAAGGTCTATTAGTAATGATAATGTTCAGAAAGAATATTATTTGACCGATACGATAGAGTATGTAGTGATGAATGGTTTTGCAGTCGAAACTTTGCAGATCAGGGATACGGTTCAGCTTTCAGGCATCAACTCACAAGATGACTTGCTGGAAGCCGAGCGAATAATGACGCAACAAACTTGATCCTCCTTAAATATTACCTCGCGTTTTGCTAACGTCATCAAGGACGAAGCCTGAATGAAAGCCCTTATCCTCGCCGCTGGCAAAGGCACCAAACTAAATCCTTTTTCAAATACCCGACCCATCCCGATGATTTCGGTTGCGGGAAAGACTTTACTTGAAAACAGTTTGTGTCAGTTGAAAAATGCGGGAATCACCGATGTGTATATCGTGGTGGGGCATCATAAGGAAAGGGTCCAGGATTTCATTGCTGAGAAATACAGTGATGGAATGAACATTCATTGTCTGGAACAGAAAAAAAATGCGGGTATTGGCGATGCGGTTCGACAGGTGAAGGATAAAATCTCACCGGGTGAATACTTCCTCCTGATTTATGGCGATACCCTGACAGATGAAAATATTTGTAGCAAGGTTCAGCAGTCATTCCATTCTTTTAAATGCCCCGTCGCGTCGATTTGCCTGCCGCCGTCGAATGAAAGTTTTGGCAATGTTTTTTTGAACGCGCAAATGAAAATTACCAAGATTGTGGAGAAGCCCAAGGGGGACAACTTTGGTAACTATGTGTTGGCGGGTGTTTTTATTTTACCGGAATCCTTCATTGGCTTGCTGGAGAAAAATAAGCTATCTATGGAGAAAGCTTTAAAAGCACTGGTAAAAGAAGACAGTCTAATGGCTTCAATGTGGGAAGACGAGTGGCTGGATATTGTATATCCCTGGGAAATATTACAAGCTAACCGAATCATTCTAGATTCATGGACTGAGTCATCAATCGCGAGGTCGGCTGTTATGGAGTCGAATGTGACGATTCAAGGTGTGGTCAATATTGAAGAAGATGTTGTTATCAAGGCGGGGGCCGTTCTGGAAGGACCCTGCTCCATAGGAAGAGGAACTTATATTGGAAACAATTCCCTGGTTCGCAGTTATACCTCCATCGGGAGCAAGTGTTCAGTGGGGTATGGCGTAGAATTGAAGAACTGTGTGGTACTTGATAATTCTGGCATAGGGCGTTTGTCGTTTGTGGGTGACAGTGTTATCGGAGAAAATGTTGATTTAGGCGCAGGGTGCATGACTGTGAACCGGACTGTGGACTGGCAAAAAGTTCAGGTGAAAAATGGAAAAACCTCCTTTCCATCGGGTCTGGTGAAATTAGGAGCATTTGTTGGCGATGGTGTGACCATTGGCGCGGGAAATACTATCCAGCCGGGAACAGTGGTTTCTCCGGGGAAAATACTTCCCGCCCGTTATTCGGTTACAAACAAAACGTAAATTAAGGGTCAATTATGTGCGGTATTAATGGTGTTGTTGGGTTGAATAATGTTTCCGAAGTTTTGTTTGAGGGAATTCGCAACCTGGAATACAGGGGTTACGACTCCTGTGGCGTTGCTCTGATCAGGAAAAACGATCTCATGGTGCGGAAAGACACAGGAGGAGTTGAGGAGTTTTTTCAAAAACAAAACATCCTATCAGCTAAAAGCAAAATAGGGATCGCGCATACCCGTTGGGCCACGCATGGGAAGGTGACTAATAAAAATACGCATCCGTTTAAATCTTGTGATGACGCATTTGCCGTAGTTCATAACGGGATCATTTCCAATTATCGTTTTCTTCGTGACGGCTTGGTGGGGGAGGGACACAAGTTTAACTCGGATACAGATACTGAGGTGATCCCTCATTTGTTGGAAAAATTTTACAAAAAGCACAAGAGTGTTGAGACGGCGTTGGTAAAGACACTCAATATGCTGGAAGGAACTTTTGCCATCGCAGTAATTTCTACTTATCATCCGGATCAAATATTTTGTGCCAGAAGAGAATCGCCGCTGATGCTTGGAATAGGAGATGAGTTGAAGTTTGTCGGATCAGATTTTAACGCGTTCATAGATTACACGAAGAACGCGGTTATTATGGAAGATGGCGAATATGCCATTTTATCGAGGGATTCTTATGTGGTGAAAAGTTTCCTGACAAGGGAAGAAGTTATCAAGTCCATCACAAAAATAGAATGGGATAGCGAAACGACCAAAAAGGGAGGCTATCCTCATTACATGCTTAAGGAAATTTACGAACAACCGCAGACCATTAATACTGCTCTGGAGCTGGACTCCAGCCCAATAGATGAAGTGGTTGATATGATTCATAAAAGCGAGAGCGCATACTTTGTGGGGGTTGGAACCACATTTTATGTGGCCAAGTTTTCAAAGTATTTATTTTCCTCACTTGCGGATCGGTTTATTCCAGCCCTCAGCTCGGACGAATTTAAATCTTTGGCAACGGTAAATAAGAAGAGTCTCGTTCTCACTGTTTCCCAGTCAGGAGAAACTTTTGATACTATCAGCGCCCTGAAATACGCCAAGTTAAAGGGAGCCAGGACTGCCGCAATCGTAAATGTTATGGGGTCTTCCATTTCCCGGCTGGTTGACAAGGTTATTCTGCAGGGGTCTGGTCCGGAAATTTGTGTGATTAGTACGAAAGCGGCCTTTACGCAGATGATTATCATGACGATTATGGCCTTGAAATTGGGCCTCAAGAAAAAAACGTTGAAGCGTAAGGAATACGATAAATCCATAGCCGCTATAAGTGAATTACCTGAAATTATACAAAATATATTGAACGAGCGATCGGGGTTTATCCATCGTGTTGCCCACAAATATTCCAAGATTAACAACTGGTTGTATCTGGGCAGGGGAATTTACTATCCTGTTGCGTTGGAGTCGGCGCTTAAGATGAAAGAGGTTGCTTATGTGCATGCGGAGGGAATGCCTGGTGGATTTCTGAAACATGGAACTCTGGCGATGATTGATCAAGATGTCAATTCCATCGTGTTCATTCCGCCTTGCGAAGACAAGGAACTCTACGAAGCAACCATACACAGTGTTGAGGAAATTCGTGCTCGCTCTGGATTCGTTCTGGGGGTTCATTTTGATGAAGGTGGAAAAAATAAGGATTTGTTCAGCGAAGAGCTTATTCTGCCCCGTGTCGATCCGATTGTCGCGCCATTTATACAACTGGTTATTGGTCAGTTGTTTGCTTATTTTACCGCTACCTCTCTGAAGCGGAACAT
>CAJWQP010000059.1 GCA_913045445.1 uncultured Nitrospina sp.
AGAAAAATTTTCGCCTTGTCGCGATACTTATCCAGAATGGAGCGGACTTCTTCTATCTCTTTGCTCTGAATATCCTGTACATGAGCGAGGTATTGCTTGAACTCAAAAGAAACTTCACTCAGTTTTTTTTCTTCTTCAGCAGTCAGTGAACCCAGGCTCCGCTTTTTTTCCCGCAGGTTGTTTCTTTTCTCAATGAGGGAGTAATATTTTTCATCCCGCTTGTACATGGCAAGCAGGGAAGTGGTTTTGCCATCGGGACTGGCCAACAATTTTCTATAAATAGGACTTTCAGTAAATTCTTTTTTAGCCAGACTCTTATCCAACCCCGGTGTTGTCAGGGTTCTCTTGTTGCTTTCCAGGTCTGATATTTTAATTCTGGGACTGTTCAACAATGGAACATCCAGAACACTCACCACCGATTTAATTCTTTCCAGCTTGGAAATATCAGCCTTCAACCCTCTCAGACCTTCCAGGGAATCCTCTGACAAAAGTTCCTCGAAAGGAGTGTAGGTAATAACCAGAAAATCTTCCGTGCCATAGACCTTGCTGGTTGCCCGGTGGTAGCGCAAGTCCTTGTCATCTTCCAAAACCAGTGAATCGGCAGACGCATCCAGTTTAAAGTTCTGTACATGCAGTCCTGAAACTCCGACGAGCAGAAGAATCAACGCCAGCCATAACCTGGGATAGGCCAGAACCGATTTGTCGTAAAGATTTAACAGGAATAATTTCATATAGAAAAATGGAGACAAGCAGACGCTGAATCAGCGATAAAAAATTTAACTGTTGAGGATGGGGGACACGCTGTCGAAAAATCCGACTCGGAGAAAAACGCTACCTTCCGGGAAAACAAGTTCCCCTTACTCTTTGCTTCCGAACTGTCGATACATTATGGAGACAAGTAAAAATGAGATGCAGGCATCTGGTCAATTTACAGACGATGGGAAATTATCACGAAACTCGTTATGAGTCAACACGGCTTCCAACCGGAACTTAGCCATAAAGTCATTTATTTTCCATAACTTACAAACAAAGCCCGATCAAAGCAAGCAACTTGAATTACATTAAAGTTTAAACAAATTCCATTAAATAATTTGACACAGGAACCCCTGCACCTTATAGTGGATCGTCACTCAATAAGAGAATAACTGATTAAACATCAACAGGTTATAGGAATGCAACGTTGTTTTCCCAAAGAACTCAAATGGATCATAGGGCTGGTTTTGATCGCCTTGATTGGAACTGGCTGTGGTACGGCTAATGTACAGGTGTATCAATATGTTGAAGCAGAAACGGACTATCCAAAGTCCGTTGCTATTTTGCCTTTCTCTTATGATTCTGAAATTCCTGAAGGCAAACGGCCCCATCGAATTCTGCGCAAAGTATTTTTCAACTTCTTCAGTTACCTGGGATACACCGACCTGCCACTCGATATCATCGACCGAAAAATGGCGCCGACCATAAAAGCCGGTGTCAATCTCAACGAACTCTCCAGCAGTCAATTGAGAGAAATTCTGGGAACCGATGCGGTCATTCGTGGACATGTCATTAACGCCACCAACTTCACCGCCGCGATTTACGCCGAAACCAGCATCAAGGCAAAGTTAACAATGGTCGATCTGAAAACTGACGAAGTGATGTGGGAAACGGAGCATAACGAACTCAACCATTCAAGCATAGCCATGCCTGCGGTGGTAGATATCATTAAAGACCAGATGGATAATTTTGAGGTTAAAGAGGCCTACCACAGAGCGGCTGAATCCTTCACCCTGAAAGTACTCAAGAAAGTTCCCGACCCTTCAAGCGTGCGCGAGAGCGAAGTTCAACTGCCCCTCATTAAATCTATAGAAGCGAATATTCAAGGGAGTAGCAAACTGCAACCCGATGACCTCATCTATGTGAGTATGCAAGGGGAGTCTGGTCTGACGGCTCATTTTGATATCGGGAGCTTTAAAAGCCACATAAGAATGAAAGAAATTTCCGGGGGACTCTACACAGGAAGTTACCGGGTTGAAAAAGGGGACACTATAGATAACGCGCTTATCATAGGGTGCTTGACCAACAAACAAGGACTGACTGCAAAGAAATTTTATAAAGGGGCCATGGCTGTCATCGAAGAAGCCCGGTTACCCATAGGAAATTAAAATGAACGCATTTCCACAAACTAATTCCATTCGAAACACATTGCGCTGGAAACAACTGGTCAGGATCACACCGGTTCTCCTGCTGGCCCTGATGTTCACTGCCTGCTCTACCAATCTGCAATCAAAGGTAGCGGGAAACCTGAACCAGTTGTCCAAGCAACAAACAGTAGCTATCCTTCCGGTCGAAGTCATGGAAGCGGGTCAGAAAGAGGCTGCCGCCATGTTCCGTCAGGGACTTTACGCCAATCTCAAAGAATCAAAATTCAATCTGCTCGAACGTTATGTGGTAGACGGTCTGCTTAAACAAAATAACCTGACCGATCCAGCTCAATTTCTTAATATCAATCCGATGAGATTCGCAGAGATTCTCGGCGCCGATGCCGTATTGATCAGCCGTATTAATAAAATCGAACGCTCTTACCTTGTCATCCATTCCTCAATCGAAATTGGAGTCTCGATACAAATGGTCGACACACGAACTGGAGAAATCCTGTGGCGGGCGGAACAAACAGAATCAGACTTCCAGGGCATCGGCAAAATTCCGACGGGGATTTCATCGATCATCCTCGGACCCATTCAATTTGTAACCAACAAACTCAACCTGCATCGAATGACTTCCAAGCTGGTGAATAAACTGACCGCCGTTGTCAAAAAACCGGAAGATGCCGAAAAAAGCGAGACTTTTGAAAAACCTCTGATCGCATCAGCGGCAACCCGCGATCTTAAAAAAATAGAAGACATTCACAATCTTGAAGCCGAGTGGGCAGAAGATGTCGCCGCCTACACCGAAGTACCCGTAAACCTTAATGATCCAAAAGAAGATTCCGCTTCTGACTCACCTGAAAATATCCAGACAGAACTGGCCCACTTAACAGCGCAACCCCCAGCATCCGAGTCCGAAGAGATGCAACCCACGAACCTCAGGTGGACACCAAGAAAAGAAAACTCAATACCTGTAATAGCAAAATCAACAAAAACCATTTTCGCTCAACCGGACAAAGTCACAGTAACCCCGGTTAGCATTGCTCCGGTGGAGAAAATAATACAAACCACCCAGTACACGATTCAGATAGGAGCCTACAAAACAAAAACCAATGCCAGCAAAGTAGTCAACCAATTGTCCGAGAAAGGGTACAACGCCTTCATCACACAATACTCAAAAGACGGCGCGACCCTGTTCAAAGTCCACGTCGAAAAATTCAGCGACAAAGAAAAAGCCTACCAACTCGCCAACAGACTCAGCAACAAAGAAAACCTCCCCAACTTCGTCACCACCATCAACCCGGGCTAAACCCTGAATTTATTTTTTTGGTGAGATTAGCTTTTTAATCTTATGCCCTTTTCTCCACTTTAAAGCGAAATGCCTCTTCTTACACAAACTAGTCTTTGAGGGATGCTTCGACAAACTCAGCATGGCACAACACAACCACCACACCTATCACACAATACGCATTGGGTATCACTAGTTCCCGCAGACACACGATTAACGCACCGTCATTTCTTCCGGGCGTTGCCCGGTTTCAGGAAGCTATCGAGCAGGTCGAAGAACCGGTTGGCTTCGTCCTGGCTGTTATAGAAGTGGGGCGAGAGGCGCACCATTCCGTCGCGAACGGTCAATGATACGTTGTTCTCTGCCATGTAGGTGGCAAGTTGCGGCAGGTCGCCTGCGAACGTAAAAGTAATGATGCCTGATCGCTCCTCAGGAATCATCGAGTTTTGTATTTTCATATCCCTTTGCCTCAGTCCTTCCACGAGACAATCGCCCTGCGCCAAAACGTTTGACTCGATCTGCTCTATCCCCGCTTCCAGCAAAAGGTCCAACGCCGCGCCCAGAGCGTAAATACTCATCGTGTTGAAGCTACCCTCTTCAAATCGTTTGGCACCTGACCGAAATGTGAAATCGTAATTCATGAAATCCCACGCGTTCACCACACTGTCCCACCCGACCGTGACTGGATAAATTTTTTCTAGCACGTCTTTTGAAATATAGAATCCACCAAGGCCTTCAACACTCAACATCCATTTATGTCCATCAGCCGCGAGAAAATCGATGTTGTCGCGTTTCACATCCATCGGCAGAACACCCAGACTCTGGATCGCGTCAACGCAAAACAGAATATTCCGTTCCTTGCAAAACGCGCCGATGCGATGGAGATCGTTTTTGAATCCGCTATTGCATTCCACGGAACTGACCGACACGATGCGTGTTCGTTCGTTCGTCTGCGCCACCAGATCATCGAACAGAACGCGTCCGCCTTTCGCCTTCACCATACGCGTTTCCACACCGTGACGTTTCAAGTTCCACCATGGATAAACATTGGCAGGAAACTCAATATCTGGAACCACCACATTGTCGCCCGCCTTCCAGTCGAGTCCATTAGCAACAATAGAAATTCCCTCAGATGTGTTTTTTACAAACGCCACTTCCTCGACATCTGAATTGATCAGCCGGGCAAACTGCCCACGTGCCCGCTCCACCTCTGTCATCCAGTCCTTGTAATTTTTCGTGCCATGCTCTGAAGCGTCTTTGGTGAACGCATTCACCGCATCGCGAACACAGCGAGGCAATGGCGACACCTTGGCGTGATCAAAATATATCCGGTTCGCCTTGACTAGGAACTCCTGCCGCAAATACCCTTCATTTAGGTTCATGGAACCAAGCTCTCTTTAAAAAAATCATGCCCCGCACCGGTCTGTCATTTGCACGGGATACCCGCATTATTAAAAAATGGAACCAAGTCGCCACTTGGAAAATTATTCATCATCTTCATTGAAAATACTTCCTGCTTTGAGAATGGAATGGAATCCATATTTATCGCGAATGCGGTCTATCCCTCTAAACAAACGGTCGCGCCGTTCAGGTTCTGCCGTTGCAAACAAGTCTGACTGGTGAAACCTGCTACGGCCCAGCGATGACAGGGCAACGCCGATCAAACGCACACGGGTTCGGCGAGTAAACAGCTTCCTGAACAAACCGCATATCGTATGAAAAATAATTCCATCATCATCCGTAGGCTCGCGCAATGTATGACACCGTGTCACAGTTTTAAAGTCTGAATAACGCAACTTGAGAGTCACCGAACGCGTATAAAGATTTTCTCCGCGCAACTGTGCCGCCGATTTCTCAACAAGGTAACTGAGGATAGATTCCAGAAACTGAGGGTCGATGGAATCCTCTTCCAGAGTGGTTTCCCGGCTGATGGATCGGCTGTCCTCTTCCTCCGCGATGACCAGGCGTTCGCAAACGCCACGCGCCTTGAAGTACAGCCCGGTTCCCCACCTGCCATAAGCCTGCTCCAGCCACTCCATAGGAAGGTCTGCCAATTGCGCGACCGTGCGCACACCCATACGCTTCAGTTCCGCCGCACTTTTCGGTCCGATCCCCGGAATACGCTCCACCCCCAGCGGTGCCAGAAACCTGCGCTCCATTCCCGGAACGATCCACAACATACCGTTCGGCTTAACTCCCGCCGAAGCCACCTTGGCCACCAGCTTGTTAGACGCGATTCCAATCGAAGCGTTGATCCCCGCCTGTTCGTGAATCCTGTCCCGAATCTGCTGGGCCGTGTCCAGCAACGGCCCGTGCATTCGCAGGCATCCGCTCAAGTCAACGAACGCTTCATCAAGCGACATTGGTTCGACCAAAGGCGAATAACTCCGCAACACATCGAAGATACAGCGCGAGAACTCCGCGTAACGCCTGTGCGATCCGCGCAGGAAAACGGCCGATGGACACAACCGTCGCGCCCGACCCAGAGGCATCGCCGAATGAATGCCATACTTGCGTGCCGCGTAAGACGCCGCCGCCACCACCCCGCGTCCGTTCGGGTCACCGCCCACAATCACCGGCTTGCCACGCAGAGACGGATCAAGCACCTCCTCCACCGACACGAAAAACGCATCCATGTCTACATGTAAAATATTTCTCACCTCAATCACCCTTTTGAAACCACCGATGGATAAAGATAAACACAGGTGGAGTCCTACAAAACCACTCTTTTGATTCCCAATCGTGAAGCTCCAAAGTTAAGGACCAACCCCACTCTCAAGCCTGTAGCCTTTAAATAATTCAATAGCTGTGCCTGATGCACTTTATCAATCGACTTGGTTGCTTTGATTTCAAGCAACACAGATTTATTAACCACAAAGTCGGCTATATAACCCCCTACAACATCGCTTTCATATTTCACATTAATTTTCTTTTGCTGTTCAACCTCAAGGTCTGCTTTTCGCAACTCTATCGCCAACGTGTTTTCATAAACCTTTTCTAAAAACCCAGCGCCCAAGGCATTACTTACTTTTATTGCTCACTGAATAATCGATTCTGTGATTTTATCTGTGTCCCCAGTCCTCCACTCGTTAAAATGTTAAGGGTAGACTGCTGAATGGGCATCTGTGTTTATCCGTGGTTTCAAAGTTAGTGGAATTTGCGCATGACACCGATCACCACGCCCTGAATTTTAAAATCGCCCTGCCTCACAAAAACAGGGCCCATTTCCGGATTGGCCGGTTGCAGGCGCACACCATCCGCTTCCCTGTAAAACCTTTTCAAAGTCGCCCGGTCGTTGTCCAATAACGCCACCACCGTTTCGCCGTTGTTTGCCGAATCCCTTTTCTCCACGATCACATAATCACCGTCTTTGATATGATCCTCTATCATCGAGTTTCCCTTCACCCGCAGGACGAAAACATCTTTATCATCCGGATCCGGCAAAAAAGACATCATCTCGCAATTTTCCATAACCTCAATCGGTTTACCTGCGACGATGTGACCCAGCACCGCGTACTCCCGTGACGAAAAATCTGCAAGCTTCTCATCAACGATCTCAATCGCCCGGCTCAGGTTTTGATGTTTGCGGATGAAGTTCTTGGACTCCAGATGAGTCAGGTGCTTATGCACCGTCGCCGGCGAACTCAGCTTGAATCGCTTGCCAATTTCAGCGATGCTCGGCGCATAACCTTTACCCTGAATATGCTCTTTCAGATACTGAAAAATCTCCCGCTGGCGTTTGGTCAGAAACATGCCCAAAAAGCCCCCTGTTCGTTCTTGAATATGCCATCCATCATAGGCGAATAAATAACGAAAATCAACCGCTGCGCGCGGAGCCAATAAACTGCCGCCAGGCGTGGGGACAAAAGGGTTTATCCTGCCCCCCACGCTTCGCTCTGGACAGGTATCCTGTCAAAGGGTTTTGATTTTCTTTGCGTCCTCTGCGGCGAAAAAAAGTATAAGATAGCGGCATGGGAGACAAGCTGAAAATTTTATTTCTGTGTACTGGCAACTCCTGCCGGAGCCAGATGGCCGAGGGTTGGGCGCGGCACCTCAAGGGCGATGTCATCGAACCTTATTCGGCTGGGATGATCGCGCATGGACTCAACACGCGTGCGGTTGTGGTGATGAAGGAGGCAGGAGTTGATATCTCTGGCCACCTGTCCAAGGAGGTCGGATCTTTGATGGATGTTCCTTTCGATTACGTTATCACCGTATGCGGTCACGCTGACGAACATTGCCCTGCTTTCCCCGGGAAAACTCAGGTCGTCCACATCGGATTCGATGACCCGCCAGGTCTTGCGGCAAAAGCGCAGAGCGAGGAAGAAGCCTTGTCGCATTTCTGTCGTGTGCGTGATGAGATAAGAGCGTTTATCGAAACACTCCCGGAAAAATTATTGGGGTAATCCTACTTCTCTCTCAACCAGGGGAGGTAAAACCTGCGTCGTGCTGAACCTCGTCAAAGACCTCTTTCTGTAATACTGTGGGGTGTCAAAGCATGGCGTGAGATACCCTTCGACAAGCTCCCCAGTTAGGGTCTTTGACGAAGAGCGACACCAAGGACAGCAATATCGCTGATGACAAGCAAACTTGCAATCTCCACCCACGGGTATTAGTCTTGGGTGACAAACCTCCTTTTTTAAAAAGTTTTGACTGACCGAGCCTATGGGAAAATCTCCTTTGCAAAAACTGATTCTATTTTTATGCGTGATTTTATTATTTTTCACCAAACAGGTTGCGGCAAAGCCTTCTACTAAAACTTACACTGAAACATTGCGTGTTGGCATTGTGGGCGATACCGGAGTCGGCGAGCGGGCATATCATCCGGGTTTCATAGCGGTCGCCGAGGCGTTGAAGAATCAGAATCCCGATCTGCTGTTGCATCTGGGGGATTTCGTTTATCAGCCAAAACTGTTTCCGCAAATCTGCCCGGAACGATACGTTCGTGAAATTCGTGAAACCCTGGTCGATCCGTTCCAGCACAGACTATTCGTTCCCGGCGATAACGACCTGCCTCCGCAAACTAAAAAACCAAAAGGTTCTGGATGCTGGGAAAAAATTGACCGACTCGACAACGAATTCGATCCGTTCCCGGCGTCCGCTGACGGACCCGGACCCTATGAAGGAACGGTGGTCCTCGGCAACACGTTTTTTGCTGTGCTCAACACCTATCCGTGGCAGGACCCAACGCCCTGGCTCGCACCTCGCGTTGCAAAAGCAAAGGGGAGCAGATTGTGGGTTATCATCGCGCTTCACGAACCTGCTATCACCACCGCCTGGTATCTGGACAAACGGGATACCGTGCTCAAACAAATCAACTCACTCAAACCCGACCTGGTGTTTTCCGGCAATCAGCATTCCTATGAACGGTTTCATCCCATTGGAATTCCGGAACAGGACGGAGCACTTCCATTTGTCGTCTCCGAATCCGGTAACTACTCCAAAGGAGACGGGGCGATCCATGTGATATCAGGAGGCGGCGGCGCAACTTTCAAACCTTTCGCCGATCAGCAGGGATATAAAAAACGTACCGCACCCAAAGAAGTGTTCGATGCACTGGCTACGCGCGCGCTGATGAACCATTTTGTGATTCTCGATATTCAACCGGAAATTTTGCAAGCGACGACCTACCGAGTCTGCCCAAAAGAAAATTTGGAAAATCCGCAAAATCCGAGATGGAAAGCGGGAAAGTCAATGTGGGACACAATCACACTGGAATGCGAAGGCAAAGATGCTGGTGTGACCATTTTTGACCGATTTCAAATTCACCGTCTTCCAAGGCAGAATCAGTAAAAACGCCTCCCCTCTTTCGCAATTTTCCTCCAGGGATTAATGTTAGTATGGAATATCAGTAGTGAATTTTTTCCGGGGGGTTATTAGGAATGGGTCGGGATATTTCCAGGGAAGAGTTTTCGCCAGAGGATTTTCGGGAGTTCCATCTGCGTCTCCGGGAAGAAAGTATGTTGTTGATGGAATGGTTTAAGGACGGCGCGTTTGAGCCTTGCGTCGAGATGTGCGGGTTCGAATTGGAAATGTGGCTGATCGACAAGAACTACCTGCCGTTGGCAAGCAACGAGGAGTTCTTGTCGCGGGTGAACAATCACCTAGTCGTGCCGGAGTTATCAAAATTCAATTTCGAAATTAACAGCACTCCACATCAATTGAAAGGCACGTTACTGGGCAATCTCGAAACGGAATTGACGTATCTTGTAGATCGTTGCGCGCACCACGCGGAGGAGATGGATGCAAATATACTTTCGGTCGGTATCCTGCCGACATTGAAAGACGATATGTTGACCCTAGATCGGTTATCTTCGAGCAAACGTTATGCAGCCCTCAACAGTCAGGTTCTGGCATTGCGGGACGGCAAACCGATCAAAATTAATATCGAGGGAAACGATACGCTCAACGTAGAACATGAAGATGTGATGGTCGAAGCGGCGGCAACATCGTTGCAGATTCACTTACAGGTCGATCCGTCTACGGCCATTCGTTATTATAATGTGGCGCAGGTTTTATCGGCACCGATGGTAGCGGTCGCGGCAAACTCGCCTTATTTGTTTGGCAAGGATTTGTGGGATGAAACACGTATTCCGACTTTTGAGCAGTCGGTCGCCGTAAAAAGTTTTCGTGATTATCACGGGCAGGGAGTCGAGCGGGTGACTTTCGGTACGGGCTATGCCCGTAACTCGATGATGGAACCTTTTCTGGAAAATCTGGATGGATTCCCTGTTATTTTACCGTTGGTTTTCGATGAAGACCCTTCATGGCTGAGTCACCTGCGTTTGCACAATGGAACGATTTGGCGATGGAACAGACCGCTTATTGGCCTGGATTCTGATGCGACACCGCACATAAGGATTGAGCATCGGGTTGCGGCGGCGGGGCCGAGTAGCGTAGACACAGTTGCGAACACTGCTTTGTTTCTTGGCATGGCGACATATTTTATTCGTCAGGAAATCCCGCTTGAAGATCAGATTTCCTTTGATGATTCGAAAGATAATTTTTATAGCGCCGCAAAGTCTGGAATGGAATCGCAGGTGAAATGGATCGATGGAAAAGTTCACAATCTGCGTGGCCTGATATTGGACCTGTTTTTACCAGCGGCGCGAGACGGACTCCTGAATGCAGGGGTTGACGAGGGCCAGGTAACCTATTACATAGATGAAGTACTGGCACGGCGGGTGCAGACTGGAATGACCGGGGCCGCCTGGCAACGTGCGTTTATCGGTAAATATGGTCCGCAGTTTCAGGACATGACCCGCGTGTACCATGCATACCAGATGGAAAATACTCCCATTCATGAATGGACGGTTTAAAATGATTTTACATATCATGGACCAACTTCCAAACGCTTTCTTTAATGTTGAGGTGCATGAATTAGAGGAAGTGTTTTCCGGTCCTTCGCTTGTTCGCCTCAAGGGAAAGGTCAACCCGCCTCTATTTGTAGCCACCCTGTTGCACGGTAATGAAACAACCGGCATCCTCGCACTGCAAAAATTGCTGAAACAATATGTGGATAAAGAGTTGCCCCGAAGTCTGACCTTGTTTATCGGCAATGTGGAGGCGGCCAAATTCCATCAAAGAAAAATGCCGGATCAGCCAGATTACAATCGTATCTGGAGTGGCCCCGATTCATCGCATGAAACTTTGCAGGAACATGTGCTGGCGGAAAAGGTGATGACTACTGTTTCCAGAGAAGGGATATTTGCTACGATAGATATTCACAACACTTCCGGCTGGAATCCCCATCATGCCTGTGTGAATGTTTTAAATAAGGAGAACATTAATCTAGGCGGATTGTTTGCCCAGAATCTGGTTTACTTCACTCGCCCACGTGGGGTTTTGGCTAAAGCATTTGCTGAAATTGGCCCGGCGGTAACCATCGAGGCTGGACTACCGGGGGATCTGTTCGGTGTCGAGCATGTGGTAAGTTTTATCTCTCGTTGCCTTGATTTATCATCCATTCCCGAATCGGTCGATAACATCAGCGAGTTGAACTTATATCACAGCGTTGCCCGGTTGAAAGTTCCCGGCAACAGCCGGGTCGGATTTGATCGTGAATGCAATTCCACCGATTTCTGTTTTATGTCCGACCTGGATGCTTTGAATTTTTCTGAATTGCCAGAAAATGCTGTGATAGGCTGGAGGGGTAATCCGAATTTAAAACTTTCGGTAAAGGACGAATCGGGTCGCGAGGTCGGCGAAAGTTTTATTTATTACGAAAAGGAAGAGATCAGGTTGAAACGACCCGTGGTTCCATCCATGTTCACCACAGATGTCCAGATAGTGCATCAGGACTGCCTGGGTTATTTCATGGAGCGGTACGCGTTAACGGGAAACTGAAAGGATAATGATGAAATATTTTTTATGCCTGCTCACAACTCTGATCATCGGAACAATGCCGTCGCTGGCTTTTGCAGACTATGAGAAAGGAACTGCCGCTTTTGAGCAGAGTGACTACGAAACGGCTTTAAAGGAATTCAAAATTCTGGCAAAGCAAAAGGACCCACGAGGGCAGTATGGGCTAGGTTTGCTGTATGACCTGGGAGCCGGAGTTCCAGAAGATTACAAAGAAGCCTTCAAGTGGTATCGACTGGCGGCGCAACAAGGTCATGCCGATGCGCAAAATAATCTTGCCACCTTGTACGAAGAAGGTGAAGGGGTCGAGAGAGATTCCAGGGAAGCGATTAAGTGGTACGAGTTGGCGGCACAACAGGGAAACTTCGATGCTCCCAACAACCTTGGGACAATGTACTTGAAAGGAATAGGGGCCGTCCGTAATTATGTTACTGCATACATGTGGTTCCATCTGGGAGAAATGAAAGGAGACAAGGGAGCTAAAAATAACAGGAAGTTTGTGGAAACCAGAATGAATCCCGCAGAAATTGCCGAAGCCAATAAAAGGGTAAGCGAGTGGATGCAGAAGTATGTTAAGTAATTAAATTTGAGTTGTATATCTGGAGAAAGGTATGGCCAGGGTTTTCTCAAGTGCAACTACGAAAGAACGCCCAATGAACTGGCGCCGGAAACGGAGTGCCCTCAATGCGGGGCCATCTACGCAAAGGTTGAAAAAGCATTAAGGCCGCCTGAGGCAGTCCCCCAAAACCCCCCGCTTGGGGCGGCTCCACAAACACCGGAATCATCTGAACAAAAAATGGTCGAGTTGACGGCGAACAATCATTTAAATGTTTTTAGCCTTTTCATAGCCTGCTTTTAAAATTACTGTTCTTTTTCAAGGGCTTTCAGACATTGAAGGTATCGGCAATTCACAGGGGCGTTCGCCTCCCTCAGGCTGAGTTTGAGAAACGCTTTGGCCTGCGCAAAAGCTTTCTTACCCGCTTGTGGAATTGCGTTGAAAAAAGGTCGGAGAGAACAACGAGGAGGATCAATCAGTTGAGGTTTACAGACACCGCTTTTGAC
>CAJWQP010000060.1 GCA_913045445.1 uncultured Nitrospina sp.
AAGTGTTTCCATCATAAGCTAGACTCCCCCGTTGGAGATTGCTCAAAAAGACGCTTTATGTTTTTTGTGATTGTTTGTTCTAACAGCGGATGGCTCCTTCGGCAAGCTCAGGACAGGCACGGCGCAGGTCGAGTATTTTCAGCTCTAATTTCTTTCTACCGTTCCAGTCGTTGATCTGGAATTCGCAAGCGAGGTCTACTTCATCTCCTGCGTTAATGGATGCGAATTGTTCCGCGAGGTTGAATCCCACGGCATCAATTCCCACGCCTTCCTGCTTCGCCTGAAAACGGACATGGGTTTCTTCACGTCCCATCGTCTTTAATCCGGAAACACCGACTTTTTGAATGAGAAAAACCGGGGGTCGATTTTCCGCGCCAAAAGGTTCCATTCGCGAAATTTGATTCTGCAACTCCTGATTAATTTCTGAAATTTTCAGCGGCGTATCTAAAAGTATCTCCGAAACCAAATCATCTTCACTCAAAATTCGTCGACCCACTTCATTCATCGCATTGCGAAACGAGTCCACACTGCCCTCATCTATGGTGAGTCCTGCGGCATAGGCATGACCGCCAAACTGAAGCAGATGACTTGTGCAATCGGTGAAAGCACGGTGAAGGTTGAAACGGGGAATACTGCGACCCGAACCTTTACCGGTTCCATTTTCCAAAGCGATCAGGACTACCGGGCGAAAATATTTTTCTACAATACGTGAAGCGACGATTCCCACCACGCCGCTATGGAAATTTTCCGATGCCAGGACAATCACCAGGTCCTCTTCGAGGTCCACCTCGCGACCGATTAGATATTCCGCTTCCTCTTGAACCTGCTCCTGGATTATTTTCCGTTCCTGATTGATGCCATCCAGACCACGCGCCAACTCTTTCGCTTCTTTCAAGTCTTCCGATGTGAGCAGGTGAAATCCGCTGTCCGCTTTTCCCAACCGTCCTGCGGCATTGAGTCGCGGACCGAGGGCAAACCCTACCGAACGCGCATTGACCTGATTATCCACATTGGCCGCCGCCTTAAGCGCAACCAGTCCCGCTTTATCTGTCGTTGTCAAAACTTCGAGACCGTGACGCGCCAGCACATGGTTTTCCCCGGTGAGCGGCGCAACATCGGCAATGGTGCCCAAAGCAACAAGGTCCAGATGGCGTTTCATATTGGGCAATCGGTCCTTGCTCCAGCCCGCCTTGTTGTGCAATGCGTTACGTACAGCCGTAGCCAGTTTGAACGCCAGCCCCACTCCGCTGAGAAACCGGTAAGGGTAATCGCAATCGGAGCGATGCGGATTGAGCACGGCCACCGCATTTGGCAGACCTTCACCACCCACCTGATGATGATCAGTGATGATCACATCCAGCCCGATGGAACGCGCAAGTTCTACTTCGTTAACTGCTGTGATTCCGCAGTCGGCGGTGATCATGAGCGTGTCACCCTCTTCTCGTATGGCGCGCACTGCGGATTCGTTTATTCCATATCCTTCTTTCATACGCTCCGGCAGGTAATACCTGACCTTCACATCTATGTCGCGGAAAAAATGAGTGAGGAACGCCGCCGAAGTGACACCGTCCACATCATAGTCACAGAACAAACGAATCGATTCCTTATTTTCAATCGCTTTTAGAATACGCTCGACCGCTAATTCCATTCCCGTGATCAGAAAAGGATCGTGCAAAGATGAGAGAGCCGACTCCATAAACACCCGCGCCTCATCCACCGTTTCTACCTTGCGGTTGACCAACAACCGCGCCGCCACCGGCGAAATGTTTAGAGAACGAGCGAAGTCATCCACCTTGTCGGGTGCCGGACTACGCAATATCCATCGTTTATTAAGAAGAGAAAGCATTGGAAAGATATAAATAAAATATAATAAAATTACCTCTCTTAGCCTCCCCTTGTTAAGGGGAGGAGTTTAAATATCCCCTCCTTACCAAGGAGGGGTTAGGGGAGGTTATTTATAGAAACTCCTTCACCCCTTTAAAAGTACGACGGTGAATGGGGCAGGGCCCGTATTCCCTGATAAGGTCCCGGTGAAGCCGTGTACCATAACCCTTATGTTGGTCGAACTCGTATTGAGGAAACTGTTCGTGATACTGCGCCATGAGCCGGTCACGAGTCACCTTTGCCAATACCGATGCCGCGGCTATCGACTGACTGAGAGAATCACCCTTCACAATAGTCCATTGCTCAACCTCGGTGACAATGCGCTTGTTTCCATCAATGAGCAAAATGTCGGGCTTTTCCGGCAAAGTGTCCACTGCATATTTCATGGCAAGCAAAGCGGCCTGAAGGATATTAATCTTGTCTATCGTTTCAACATCCACAATCCCTATGCCATGCCCCGGAGCCTGATCCTTAATCAAAGGAAACAGCTTCTCGCGTGCCCGATGAGATAATTTTTTTGAATCATCGAGTCCTGCCAACTGCCATTCCGGCACGTACGATACCGCCGCCGCCACTACGGGTCCGGCCAGCGGACCACGACCGGCTTCGTCAACCCCAACGATAATGTTGTGGCCCTTTGATCTGGCTTTGGTTTCGTATTCAAGCACAGCTTCCCCCTTTTCCCCGAATGATAGGGCAACGTATCAAGCCGGGGCAACCTATTTATTATCACAGCGCGCGACAAATTTCCGACCTTCAAAACAGAAGTTGCAAAACACTATTAATCAAACTTATACTTCCAGTATGCGAACTTATCAAAAGTTTCTGGCAGTTGTTTGTATCGGAGTCGTCGCGGCCTGCGTGACCACGCCGATTTCTAATAAGTCGGCCTTCATCATGATACCCATAGCGCAGGAAAAAGCGCTGGGCAAGCAGGCATACAAACAGATCCTTGAAGAAGAAGTAGACTCAGAGGATAAAGAAACCACCGCGCTGGTTGAACGAATCGGACTCCGCATCGCCAAAGTAAGTTCCATGCCCAATCTGGACTGGGAATTCCACCTGATTGAATCGGAACAGCAAAATGCGTTCGCTCTGCCAGGCGGAAAGGTCGCCGTGTACACGGGCCTCCTGCCAGCAGCGGTGAACGAAGCCGGACTGGCCACTGTGATGAGTCACGAAATCGCACATGTCATAGCCCGGCATGGAGCTCAGCGGATAACTCAGCAACTGATCCTCACCGCAGGGTTGATGGCAACAGCAATCAGTCTTGATGACAGCACGCAGAAAAACCTGATCATGGGAGCATTGGGAGTGGGTATCACATACGGGCTCACCCTGCCTTTCAGCAGAAGCAACGAGGCCGAAGCGGATCAGATAGGCCTGACCTACATGGCACGCGCCGGATACGATCCGACCGAAGCCGTCCGTTTCTGGGAACGTTTTGCCAGCGCTAAAGGAGGACAGAAAGTTCCCGAATTTCTTTCCACCCATCCCACAGATAAAACAAGAATCCGGTTGATCAATCGTTACCTGACCCGCGCGAAGATCGACTACAATATGCTGAAGGTCAAATACGGATTGGGCGAAACCCTCAACATTAAAGAAGCTGAACCCGACGACGATGAAAAAGAATCAGAACCCAAACACCCCCAAGCCATCCCCGGCGTATCTGTCGAAACCCTGTCACACCTTGAATTCGACCACCACCATCACGCAGGATAAGTTTTTCAACATCACCCAATCCCATAAAAAAGCCTCAGTCAGGCATTCTTTTGTCATACCTGATCGACTGGGGCGGGACGCCTGATGAAACCGAAACATCTTCGTTTTTGTATTGCAAAAATTCTGCTACTTTCCTCCCATCTACTTTACCCTTTGGATAGAAATTAAATATATCAGGAGGAACACTATCAAAAAGTGATGACGTTGCTGGATTAGGCATAGTTATTCCGTTGAAAAAGATTTCGGAGATGATTTTTTCTTAACATGACCATAGTATAGCCAAACTTTCTCCAAAATTAATCCAATAATACATTCACCACAAATATATGATTTAAAGGCACTTTTATATACCTAGAACCCCTACATGCAGAGTTATTGGTGAAACTTTTGGCAATTTCACTCCATAAAAAAAGCACTTGGAAAAACTCCCCCAAGTGCTTTCTTGAATTAGATATATTTTCCGCTCAGGCTTTTTTCCTGGCGGCCTTTTTTCTGGTTTTTTTCTTTTTGGTTGGATCGAGTTTAGGCTTCAGCTCCTTGAGTCTGGCCGCTTTTCCTCTCAGCTCTCTCAGGAAATACAACTTGGCTTGACGTACTTTGGCGTGCCTGATAATCTCGACCTTTTCCAATCGCGGGGAATTGAGCGGAAAAATTCTCTCAACACCCACACCAAAGGAAACTTTGCGTATGGTGATGGATTCACGAGCGCCGCCACCATGCAGACGGATAACCACTCCCTCAAACACCTGCACGCGTTCTTTCTCGCCCTCAACAATACGGATGTGAGCCCGTACCGTGTCGCCAACGCGAACCGGGGAACGCTCCTTTTTTAATTCTCCAGCTTCAATGCGGTCAATCAAATTCATGAACTTCTCCTTGTGATATGTATCGTTTTTCGATTCGTAATCGTTTAATTATTTTTAATCCATTTTATTATCTCGCCAGCAGACGATCCAGTATGATCGCAACGGCCGCCCGCACTGGAAGATGATTGTATTCCCCAACCCCGTCAATAGGATCGAGAACATAATCGGCTTCCGTAAGAATACTTTTTTCAAGTCCCCAACCTGTGCCAAATAGCAAAAGGATGGGCTTTCCGTTCCCGATTTTTTCCCGCAAACTTGGATAATCGATGCTGTTGGGAAACTGGCTCGCACCGGTGGCCACCGTGACAGGTTTTTGCCCACACCGTTCTGCCAGATCCTGCACCGTTTCCTTAATATTCTTTGTCACCCGTGTTGCCAGCAAAGCTTCTTTGCGCGTCGGGTTATATTCCGCCCCGTAGCCTGTCATCCAGTGCTCAATCAACCGCTCAACCAATTGCCGCTGTGTTTTAAGCGGAGTCACCACATAAAAACTGTTCACCGCGTAAGTTCGTGCCGCCCGCGATATATCATGAACATCGAGCGTGGTGACCGACGAGGTAACGATCTCGCCAATCTTATTGAACACCGGGTAATGAATCAGGGCCAGGTGAATATCGTTCTCTTTTAAGTCAGCCAACCGGGTCTATTTCTTTATTTAAAAGGTCGGGCCTTACTGCCGCCGTTTTTTTTAATGCTTCTTTAAGTTGCCAGTCCTGAATATTCTTGTGATGCCCCGAAAGCAAAACATCGGGAACTTTTAATCCGCGAAACTCACGGGGTTTTGTGTATTGCGGATGCTCCAGCCTGTTTTCCTCAAACGATTCTTCAACAATCGACTGTTCATCCCCGACCACTCCCGGAATGAGCCTTGAGACCGCCTCGACCATAACCATCGCAGGAACTTCCCCGCCTGCCATTACATAGTCGCCTATGGAAACCGCATCATCTACAAAATTCAGAACCCGCTCGTCTACACCCTCGTATCGGCCGCACACGAAGATCAGGTTTTCTTCCTTCGCAAGTTCCCGGGCCATCTTCTGATTGAACGATTTGCCACCGGGCGAAAGTAAAATAGTGCGCGCCCCCGATCTCTTCTCCTTAACCGCTTCAATCGCGCGAACAATCGGATCGACGTTCATTATCATACCCACGCCGCCGCCGAAAGGACTATCATCTACCTTGCGATGTTTATCGAGCGTATAGCCACGCAGGTCGTGGAGCGTTATCTCCAGCAACTCCTCATCCTGGGCCCGTTTGAGAATACTCTCGCCAAAGGGAGACTCAAACATTCCCGGGAAAATCGTAATAATATCAAATCGGTGTATCTTCAAGTAATCCCTCCACAGGATGGAATATCAACTTCCCCGCTTCGAGGTCGATTATTTTCACTACCGAGTCGATCATTGGAAGCAACAATTCCTTTTCATCATCACGAACCACATAAACATCGTTGCTTCCTGTCCGGATGATCTCTTCAATATTTCCGTAGTAGTGCCCTTCTTCGTCGTAAACCTTGAGACCTTCAATCTGAAACCAGTAATACTCGTCTTCCGGCAAATCGGGAAGTTCGTCCCGCAAAACATAAATCGTCTGCCCGACCAGTTCGCTTGCGGCCTCTACGCTATCCACTTCCTTGAATTTTATGATCAGGGGAATGTTTTTACCGCGAACAGATTGAATGTGGTACTCGGCAAAATCCTGTGCAGGATTGTCACGACTCAAGCGAATTTTTTTAAAGTCCGCGACCCCTATCTCATCCATCGAAGGGTAAAGTTTTAAATCCCCTTTCAAACCGTGAGTCTTAGTGACCTTGCCGACAGGTATCCAGTCCATCGCTATTCAATAATTTCCAGAACCGCCCTTTTCTTAAGCTTGGTGGCCGTAGCGTTAAGGATGGCGCGCATGGCGTGTGCTGTCTTTCCCTGCTTGCCTATCACCTTACCCAGGTCGTCCTTGGCAACCTTAAGCTCAAGAATCGTTGTCACATCACCCTCTATTTCCTTGATTTCCACTTCATCTGGTTTATCCACTAAAGCCTTGGCCATTACCGAAATAAGTTCTTTCAACATGATTATCTCCCCGCACCGCTATCACACGGCACTGTGCATTGAATACGAAATCTGACACGTGAACTTGGCACCGTTATCGGCTCCGCCGATACAGCACCCTGCGTTTCATTTTTCAGCGTTCGCAATCGCGGGGGGTTGAGAGATTCTTATTCGACCCCCGCTTTCTTCAAAAGAGAGGCGACCGTATCACTTGGTTTGGCGCCTTTCTGAATCCAGGCAGTTACCTTTTCGGTATCTACCTTGATGTTGTTTTCAGTTTTAAGCGGGTCATAAGTTCCCAGCATTTCCAGAAACTTGCCGTCGCGGGGGCAACGCGAGTCTGCCGCCACAATCCGGTAAAACGGTTTTTTCTTCGACCCTCTGCGGGTCATTCTCAATACAACAGCCAAGGTATTTCCTCCTTACAGTGTTTACTACAGGTTTTTAAAATAATATCTTGTTTCGTAAACTTTATATTCTATCCAAATGGACTCATCCCGCGTCCACCCATCATGGAACCCAAGTCGAATCCGCCCCGTCCTTTTCCCGAGGCCATCTTCTTCATCATCTTCTGCATTTGCGCAAACTGCTTGAGCAGTTTATTCACATCGTTGACGGTCGTTCCGCTACCGAGCGCAATGCGACGCTTTCGACTGGAGTTAATGATGTTATGTTTGTTCCGTTCAAAAGGCGTCATCGAATTGATGATGGCCTCAATCTTACAGAAAGCCCGCTCGTCTACGTTGAGTCCTTTTAATTTATTTGCGCCGGGGATCATTCCGATCAACTGCTGAATCGATCCCATCTTTTGTATTTGTTTGAGCTGATCCTTGAAATCCTCAAGGGTAAAAGCATTCTTCTTTATCTTTTTCTCAAGAACGGCCTGTTCTTCAAGGTCGTAGGCAGTCTCAGCCTTTTCGACCAGCGACATCACATCGCCCATACCGAGGAGGCGTGAAACTACACGTTCGGCATGAAACGGTTCCAGCGCGTCCAGCTTCTCCCCCGTTCCAACAAAACGGATGGGTTTTCCTCCGGTCACACTATTGATGGAAAGTGCCGCGCCGCCTCGGGCATCACCATCCATCTTCGTGAGAATGACTCCGTCGATACCGATGGCATCGTTGAAAGTGCGGGCCACCTCTGCCGCCTGCTGACCCATCATCGCATCGACTACGAACAACGACTCATGAGGTTCCACTTTTTCCTTGATGGACTTCAACTCTTCCATCAACTCGTCATCGATCTGAAGTCGCCCGGCGGTATCGAGAATGACCACATGGATCATCTTTTTAGATGCCGCCTCGACTGCACCCTGACAAATCTTTACCGGGTCCTTCTCACCTTCCGCCTGATAAACTTCAACATCAAGCTCGCGACCGATCACGTTCAACTGCTCAATCGCCGCCGGACGATAAACATCGGCCGGAACGAGCAAACAATTTTTCCCGTTACCCTTAAACCGGTTTGCCAGCTTGCCCACGGTCGTAGTCTTACCCGCACCTTGCAATCCCGCCATCAGAATAATCGTTGGCAGGGTGGGCGCCATGGTCAAATCCTGAAAGTCACCCCCCAGCAAAGATATCAACTCATCGTTGACGATCTTGACCATCTGATGGCCCGGCGTCAGACTCTTCAAAACTTCCTGCCCAACCGCTTTTTCCCGAATATCTTCAAGGAAAGGATTGATCGCGGACAAACTCACATCCGCTTCAATAAGCGCGACGCGTATCTCGCGCAGGGCCTCATCGACATCAGCTTCTTTAAGAACACCGCGGCCTTTTAATTTTTTATAGATCCCTTCCAGGCGATCCGAAAGATTCTCAAACATTTCAGGGAACCTCTATAATTGCATTTGGCTATAAGCAACCCTAATAAGGGCTAACGAATTGCCTGCAAGAAAAATTTTGAATTATCAGAAGCTCTCTTAAAATATCTAAAACGCTTTTAATAGCGGGAGTTTATGAGATTCTGTAAATGATTTAGTATATAATATCATTACTTAATGTCAACCGGATAATACTTCCTCACATGACCCCGAAAACCATTGTTTTATTGAGCGGTGGACTCGACTCGACCACCACGCTGGCAATCGCCGAAAGTAAGGGCTATGACACATTCGCCCTCAGCTTCGATTATGGACAACGCCACAGTGTGGAACTGGAGCGGGCCAAATCAATCGCCCGGCACATGAAAGCTGAAGAACATCATGTGGTAAACATCGACCTTCGGCAATTTGGCGGCTCCGCGCTCACCGATTCCATAGACATTCCCACTCATCGGAGCGAAGGAGACATGTCGTCATGTATCCCCGTCACCTACGTGCCAGCGCGGAACACCATCTTTCTGTCCTATGCGCTGGCCTATGCCGAGGTCAAGGAGTGCGACAATATTTTTATCGGGGTGAACGCGGTCGATTATAGCGGATATCCGGACTGCCGTCCCGAATTTATCAGCGCGTTCGAGACACTCGCCAACCTGGCCACCAAAGCCGGTGTGGAAGGATCGGGAAAAATGAAAATCCACACCCCGCTCATCCACATGACCAAAGCCGAGATCATCAAAAAAGGACTCGACCTCGGCGTCGATTACGGGCTCACCCACAGTTGCTATGACCCTGATGAATCCGGACTCTCCTGTGGCGCCTGCGATAGTTGCCTGCTCCGACTCAAAGGATTCAAAGAGGCGGGGGTCAAAGACCCGCTGAAGTACAAAATCTGAGAAACCACAGATGCACACTGCTAATATCCTCCTCCTTACCAAGGAGGGGAATTATTTCAACAGTGGCTATCCTGCGGGGTGAGTTTTTTCTGGGAATTTTCATGGAATTTTGTCGATGGCGTGCTAATATGAAAGTTTCACCATCTGGTTGGAGTTTAGCCGGATTGGTGCCACCCTTTCCTCATTTAGATAAAAAAAATGCTGAATCCGGAAACGATAAAAACTTACCTCACTTTCGACGATGTTCTCCTGCTTCCTGGTCGCTCTAAAGTTTTGCCGACGGAAGTGGACATAAAAACTCAACTCACGCGGGATATATCCATCAACTGTCCGCTCATCAGCGCGCCAATGGACACGGTGACGGAAGCAACGCTTGCTATCGCGCTGGCTCAAGAAGGCGGAATCGGTATCATCCACCGCAATCTGCCGCCGGAACGGCAACGCAAAATGGTGGATCAGGTCAAACGCTCGGTGAGCGCGATGATCCCGGATCCTATCACGATGGACCCGGACCAAACGTTATCCACCGCGCTTCGCCTGATGGGAAAATACAAGATCAAGGGCATTCCCATTACGAAGAAAAACAAACTGGTCGGCATACTCACCAACCGAGATCTGCGTACTGCTAAAAAACATTCGACCCCCATCTACGATTTAATGACTAAAGAAAACCTGGTCACTTTACCGGAAGGTAGCTCCATGGCAACGGCAAAGAAACTTCTTAATAATAACCGCATAGAAAAACTGCCCGTTGTCGACAAGAAAGGTAACCTGCGCGGACTCATCACTCTTAAAGATGTTGAGAAAAATGCCCAGTTTCCCAACTCGACCAAAGACTCCAAAGGTCGCCTCATAGTTGGCGCCGCTCTGGGTGTGACGCAAAATCCGATAGAACATATTGAAGACTTGATCCGCGTTGGACTCGATGTACTGGTAATCGACAGCGCCCACGGCCACTCTGAGAAAGTTTTAAAAACTATCCGCGAAATAAAAAAGACATTTCCAAAACTGCAACTGATCGGCGGTAACGTAGCAACCGCTGAAGGCACACGCGATCTGATCAAAGCCGGAGTCGATGCGGTAAAAGTCGGTGTGGGCCCCGGTTCGATCTGCACCACGAGGGTGGTGTCCGGCGTTGGGGTTCCCCAGATCACAGCAATATCAGAATGTGTCAAAGCGGCAACAAAGAAAAATATACCTATCATTTCAGATGGCGGCATTAAACTGTCCGGTGACATCACTAAAGCCATTGCCGCCGGAGCGCATACTGTAATGATAGGCTCTCTCTTTGCGGGAACTGAAGAAAGCCCTGGCGAAAAAATTCTATTTCAAGGACGAAGCTATAAGGAATACCGTGGTATGGGGTCCATCGCCGCGATGAGTCAGGGTTCCAGCGATCGCTACTTCCAGGAACTCGAACTTTCAGAAAGCAAACTGGTACCGGAAGGGGTCGAAGCACGTATTCCTTACCGAGGCGGATTAGCTTTCACGGTGCATCAAATGATAGGCGGACTGCGCGCGGGAATGGGTTATTGCGGCGCGGCCAATATTGAGGAGTTGCGAAATAAATCGACTTTCATTAAAATCACTGCTTCCGGCTTGCGGGAAAGCCATGTCCATGATGTGATCGTAACGAAAGAAGCACCCAACTACCACACGGAATAGCCGCCAGGCGCGGGGCTAGGTGCAGGGGCACCATTAGCAGGTTGCTGAAAAAGTCGATCCAATGGGACTTCTCTTCGGTGTCGTGCTGAGCCTGTCGAAGCACATACCTTATTTAAAAAGGTTTATCACCCTTCGACAGGCTTAGGGCGACATTTTTTTGCTCAAAAGAGTTTTTCAGTAGCCTGCTAGACGTACCCGGTTGAGGTCTTTGACGAGGGGCAATGACGATACATTGTTCTGCAATTGGCCCTGACCCGCCATACCGCAACTATAAACCATGAACCAGGAACTATAAACTACGCCTGATGTCCAACTCTCTGCACGAACAGAAAATACTCATTCTCGATTTTGGATCGCAGTACACACAAAACATCGCCCGACGGGTTCGTGAAGCGGAGGTCTTTTGCGAAATCCATCCCTGCACCAAATCGTTTAGTGAAATAAAAAACATGCGGCCGCAAGGCATTATTCTTTCCGGCGGGCCTGCCAGCGTTCATGAAAAAGACGCGGTTCTTTGCGATCCAAAATTATTCGAACTGGGTATTCCTGTTCTTGGTATCTGCTATGGCATGCAACTGATAACCCACATGCTCGATGGAAAGGTATCGCCTGCGGATGACCGGGAGTACGGTCGAGCGCAACTCAAGGTCAAAGAGTATTCCCATCTCCTCAATGGAGTAAAAAACAATTCTACCGTGTGGATGAGTCATGGCGACAGAATCGACAAACTGCCGACCGGGTTCAAGACCACTGCCTTCACCGACAACTCCCCCATCGCGGCGATAGAAAATTCTATAACAAAAATATACGGACTCCAGTTTCATCCTGAGGTAGTACACACCAGCGAAGGCATAAAACTGCTCGATAATTTTATTTTCGATATCTGCAAATGCGTCAAGAACTGGAAAATCGATTCGCTTGCTGAATTCGCTATCGAAAACATCAAGACCCAGGTGGGCAACGGTCAGGTATTGTGTGGTTTGAGCGGCGGGGTCGATTCATCCGTCGTCGCCATGTTGATACACAGAGCGATCGGCGATCGCCTCACCTGCATATTTGTAGACAATGGTTTGCTTCGCGATGGTGAACGTGAAAAAGTAGAGAATACCTTCCGCGACAATTTTCACATCAACCTTGATGTCGTTGATGCCGCTGACCGATTCCTGGACAAACTCAAAGGAGTGACTGACCCTGAAAAGAAACGCAAGATCATTGGAAATATCTTTATCGAAGTTTTTGAAGAGGAAGCCAAACGACTCGGCAACTTCGAATACCTGGCGCAAGGCACTCTCTACCCCGATGTCATTGAATCCGTTTCATTCAAAGGCGGCCCCTCGGTGGTGATCAAATCGCATCATAATGTAGGGGGCCTGCCGGAAAAAATGCACCTCAAACTTGTCGAACCTCTGCGCGAACTGTTTAAGGATGAAGTGAGACGGCTTGGACATGAGATTGGATTGCCCGATGAGATGATCAAACGCCAACCCTTTCCCGGTCCGGGACTGGCTATTCGCGTACTTGGCAATGTAACAAGTGAACGCCTGGACATTTTGCGAGAGGCGGACAAAATTATTCTTGAAGAAATAAAAAAAGCAGAGTTGTATCACGAACTCTGGCAATCGTTCGCTGTCCTGCTACCTGTAAAAACCGTGGGCGTCATGGGCGATGCACGCACCTATGAAAGCGTAATCGCTATTCGCGCCGTCACCAGCACCGACGGAATGACCGCCGACTGGGCTCACCTTCCCTATGACCTGCTGGGCCGTTTTTCCAACCGCATCATCAACGAAGTTAAAGGGGTAAACAGGGTTGTCTATGACATCAG
>CAJWQP010000061.1 GCA_913045445.1 uncultured Nitrospina sp.
AAATAAGATTTCCTTCAGCCCCCCCCCAATTATTTTTCGCGCGATTATTTTTTAATTATTTGCGTAGCTTCTTCGGCCCCACCTCAATTATTTCTCACGCGACCATTTTTAAATTACCTGCGTAGTTTCTTCAGGTTTGCGTTTCACCATTTCCTCAACATATATCTTGGCCCATCTCGGGTTTTCCGGGCTCATCGCTACTGATTCATGACCTTTAGGCACAACGGTTTTTTTCGTCGGAACTCTGGAGTCAGGCAGACGGGGCTTTGCTTTTTTGCGAACCAGCTTTTTCTTTGGTTTCGAAAAAGAAACTGTGAGCAGTAAGGCAAATCCGCAAGTGATCAAAAGAATTATGACAACTGATTTCATCAGATTCAAGAGTCCGTTATTACAAACTTTATAATGAGGTCACCTCGTTTTTTACCCCATAAAATAGAGGCTCCCTTGCCGGGGATGCGGAGTTCCTCTCCTGTCAGAGTACACTCTTCCACTTCTATGCTTGTCATCGAATCGAGAGTTTGAATATCGATGTTTCCTCCCTTTTCAGCCAGCTCCGGGGAAATGGGAACTTCCACCCAGACATCGCTCTTTTTTCGTTTAAAGACGGGGTGAGGCAGGGTGCAGATTTTCAGATACAGATCGCCCGGCGGGCCATCATTGATTCCTTCCCCTCCTTCCCCTTGAATACGCAGTACATATTTATCGGCAACGCCTGGGGGTATCTTTACATCCAGACTGGCTTCACGCACCACCTGTCTCCTGCCTCCACATTCTTCGCAGGTTTTGCCATCCGATTCTCCCGTGCTCTCACAGTTTTCGCAACGAACGTATTTTTCGTAGGCGTATGGAATCGTTCCTCCGAGTGCGACCGTGACAAACTCCACATCGACCATGAACTGAAGGTCATATCCCCGTGTAGGAGCGTTGGGGTCGTGTGGTTGGGGATCTTCCGCCGCTGTTTGGTGGAACGGTCCTTCCTGCCGATGACCCTGTGACTCATAATCACCGAATCCATATCCCCAGCGGTCATCTCCCTGCGATCCCCATCCCTGCGAAGACCGGCCTCTTGAGGGTCCTTTTTGCGAACGCCTGCGGTCATACTCCTTGCGCTTTCTGGCATCGCTTAAAATGCTGTAAGCTTCTGAAAGGACCTTGAACTGGTTTTCAGATTTTTTGCTTCCGTTGTTGGCATCGGGGTGAAACCTTTTGGCCCGTTCACGGTAGCTCTTTTTAATCTCCCCGGCTTTCGCGTCTTTAGCGACACCAAGAATTTTATAGTAATCCCTTTGCGGCATGACTTCCTTTTAAGGGTGATCAAACGCATTATGTAAAACTTGGAAATAACGTATTTATTTTATAGGGATTCCGGCATAAGTTCAACTGCCTGTGCTGGTGTCAACACCAGTGCCTGACACCTGTGCCTGTGCTGGCAGGGAACCGAGAGCGCGCAGGATATTATCGCGAGAAGACCTGCTTTTAAAAGGATAAAACTGGTCCTTCATCGCGGAAGGCCAAAACGGATTCCAGAATTTCCTCAAACCATCCCACGGATCAAACGCTTAAAATTTCAAGGTTTTTTTCTGAACTTCGTATGGCAATCCTTTAGGGTTGCGTATGTTTATTCAAACTCGCGAGGCTAAAGCCTTGCCCTGCAGCTATACCACTTTTCGAGGTCGTACCTTCTAGTGTCACAAGAAGGGCATATCGCACTTTTGTCGGCGGATATGTCCTGACACTCAGCTAGTGCGAAGCGAGACTTCCCCGGAGTCGAAAGCCTCTTCCTGACCATCATCCCGGAGCAGGACGAGTCGGCCCGACTCATCAAGTCCTGTGGCCGTGCCAATAATGACATTGGGTCCACGAGTGACTGAGACTTTTTTCCCAAACAGATCGGTATGACGGCTCCATTTCTCAATTATCGGGCGGGGGCCTTCCTTGAGGTAGGTTTGGTACTCGCGATCCAGATTCATAAGAAATGACCTGATAACAGCCAATCGGTCTGTCAGTGAGTCGTTAACGATCCTGAGGGAAGTGGCGATATTTTTTAAATCCTCGGGAAACTGGTCCGGCAGGTGGTTGACGTTTATTCCGACGCCGACGATCAGGCCGCTGGGTTCACCTTGATTTTGTACCAGCTCACATAACAGGCCGCAGACCTTTTTACCGTTAATCAGGATATCGTTGGGCCATTTCAAGCTGGCCGAATGAGGACAGAACTCGTTGACAGTTTGGACAGCGGCGACACCAGCCAGCAGGGTGAAGAGGGGGAGGTGGTCTGGGTCAACAGGAGGTTTCAGCAGGACAGATAAATAGACCCCTGTTTCAGGGGGGGAATGCCAGATTCTTCCCATTCGGCCCCGGCCCCCTGTTTGAGACTCGGCAACGGCAACCAGGCCCTCATCAGCACCGTTGGCGAGGTAGGTTTTGGTCAGATTGTTGGTAGAGTCGATTTCAGGCAGAAATACCACCACAGAACCCGTGTGGACGCAGTTCAGGTTATCCTGAATATTAGCGGCATCAGATTCGCGGTCGTAAGGCATGAACTCCCCCAATTGTATGAAAAGACTCTTATCACGATTGTAGGGCCAAAGTTCTCAAATTCCAACCGGAATTGGAGTTGGACCTGCCAGCTTGACAGAAACCTGAAAAAATTGATTGAATTGTGGTCAAAATACTGCTAAAAAGCATTGTTCAAAAAAGGACATGAGCCCGAAAACCAATTGGACCCAGCTTATATTCTTCAAAAGGAGAGAGTCAGAATGAAAAGATTTGCCGGCGTGATTGTATTAATGATGTTAGCTGTATTTATGTCAGGTTGCCACACGCAACATTGTCCTCATGGTAACTGTACTGAGGAAGCGAGTCCTAAGCCTCCAGAAAAATAGTCTGACAGGAAAAAAAGGTTTCTGCCCTGAATTGGTTGGGGTGGGGTGTTTTTTCTTGAGTCTTCTTTTTCCAGGGTTTTTCGGGTTTTCTGGAGGGGTGGTTTGACTTTTCAAGCTGTCCCCTCCAGAATCAATTCGTATGTGACCCTGCGAAGTTTCCCCCTTCCGTTTTTCCGCGCGAAGTTGTGCATCCATTCTCGTTCTTAAATAGATTTACATCCTGAAAAAAAATTGCATTCTCTCGGCTGGTATCTTGACAATTGGCCTTGAAGAGGCGATAAATATAACTTCCCTGTTCATGTATTATCGAAAGGATGTTCTTTGTCGACAGATGCTTGGATTGGGATTGTTTTTTTGCAGGTTATGGATGAGGAGTTTTTTCGTTATATTCCTGAAAAGGGTTTAATGTTAATCATTTTTTGATGGGCGGAAATCAATATGGCCAAAGAACCAGTAACAGTTGAAGAATTCAGAGAGGCGCAGGAAGTGCTGAAGGATGCCATCGATCTGCATGAGAAAAAAGATTTTTATGGTGCGATCGAATCTTTTAAGAAAGCTGTAATGGTAAGCCCCTACGATGAGGACCATCTGAATAAATTTGAGAAGAAATTGAAAGAGGGTAACTACAAGTTACAGCAGGAGAGCATAGCCTACATGGGATGTGCCGCTGTTCATTTAAGCCAGTTGCTTAAAGAGTTGAGCGATGAACAGAAGGAAGATGTTCCTGTGGATGAGAATCTGGTTAAAATTTTCAGCGATTGGGACAAAAGCTGATTCTGGTGAAAGCCATATATCGCTTATCGTACGCCAAGGAGAATTTTGTTGGATAAAGAACTACTGCATGAAGTATTCCGACGCGAAATGAAGGACAGGAAAATTCCCCTGAGTCTGGGGAAAACCTGCCCCGTAAAGTGCGCCTTCTGCTACGAAAAAGATCACAGCTACAGGACCACTTTCGATGTTCCTTTAACCACTCAGGAAGATTGGGAGTTTATCCTTAAAGAAATACAGTCGCATCCTACGGGAGCAGAATCATGGGTGGTCGGCGGTAATGAGTATATGGAGTGGACAGACTTGTTCCTTCACCCCCGTGCGATGGACTGGCTGAAAGAGTTTTTAGAAGCCACCGATAAAAATATCATTTTATTTACGGTTGGATACACTCCGGCGGATGAGATCAATCAGCTTGCAGAAAAATACCCTGGCAGGATTAATTTTGAACTTTCAGTGATAACCCTGGGCGCGCACAGGAGTCGACTGATGCCTCATGCGCCTACAGTGGACCAGGTGATGCGGATTCTGGATGGCCCGGCAGTTACCTCAGCCAATTTTTATTCGCTGGGTCCCGATACGATGTATCCCGATGCTGTTAAGATTTCACAGGTCAATAAGAAGTGCCTGCTTTGGATGGGGTGCCTCACTCCTTTGAAGTATATTGATAGTGAGACGACCGCGCTGATGCGGCAAGGTAAAAAATTCCTCGCCAGAGAATCACAAAAAATTTACGAGGCTGATTTGCCTAACACCACAATGATTCAGACAGAGTCAGACATCACCGCTTTCCTGAACAGGAACAAAATCATCAAGACATTTGATTCCTGTGAAATGGAGAAAAAAGATACTGTGGTTATGGCAGGAAATGTTTACAAGATCATGAACCTGCTACGCAGAAACCGCGCTCGTTATCTGTATGTGCCCAACCATATGCTTGGCGGTGATTCTAATTGCAGTACATTGCTCACATTTGATGATGTCGGGCGCAGATTAACCAACGAAAAAAGAGTGTATCTCCCTAAAGTTATTTTAGAGGGGACGTCGGGAGAGGAAAAGGATATTTCAGGGGCCTCATTTGAAGATTTTCAGTCACGGTTTCCGCGGTGCACCTTCAAGGTTTTGCATAAGATCAACTCAAATCTTTCGAATAAAAAGTTGTACGAAAAAGGATACCTGAAGAATTACGTCGAGGATTACCTGGGCAATCCCCTGCACAAAAAATTTGAAGCGATGGAGTTGCCCAATTAAGAATTGGACTTTTGGAATCGCATGAGCGAATTAAGGAGAGAGTATGCTGTATCGGCTAAAGGTGGTGTTTGTAGATAATGAGGAAGTCGTGCTCGAAAACACGGAAAAACACGGATTCAGCGATGACCTTGAGCTGTTTGAGGTGACCACGGTGGATGAAATTTTTGTGATTCCGATCAAGCAGATCAAGTACATTTCTTGCGACTCGAAAATTTTCAAAAATCAATAAATCGTTTGTTCAGAAGATGATGAAGGGCGGGGTGTGAACACCCCTTTGCCGCCTTTAATATTTCCATCCTGCAATAGGTTTTCTACACCTTGATTTTAGCTTGTTTCAGCCACTGTTTTTCGTTGAACCTTCCCTGGTAATACTTTTCAAAAAGAATTTCATTACGGCTTAATAGTCCCCCGTCAACGAGATGAGGACTGGTGGCGGCCGTTTTTCTTTTAGAATTTTTAGTCTGTTGGCTTCCTTCAGGCTGTGTTTGTGCAGATTGTTTTTCTTTCGAAGGTTCCAGCGAGTATATTTTTTTATCTTTCGACTCAGGAAACATCAGGCCAGACAATTCTTCCAGACTGAGGATGAGATTCACCACAGCCATTTCATTAATCAGGTCTTTGGATTTAAAATCTTGAAGGACCTTCTCCACATCCTTTGACGAAATAATTGCCTTTAATATTGCTTCGTTGAGTTGGTCAAATTCTTTGTCCTGAAACGAGTCAAACGAATCCATTTCCTGATTCTCCTAAAAAAGTGGGCGCAGTAAAGAAGCGTCTTACTACTTATCGGAACTTTCAAAATATAGCTTAAACATGTAAGAGCAAAACCTGTGCCGCGGTCAGGACGGCCCACTGAAAGCGCGATGATTTTCCGGAAAGAACGTCTAACTATAATCAAACAAATGATTGGGTTTTTCCCAGGGCACAGTAAGGATCTGGGTGGCGGCTCAGAACATTTTTGACAAACAGCCGTTTCGTCAAATTTTCAACGCTACGTCTGAGTATGTATTCGCCTGAATAGACTGGTTGTTGCTCATGTGGGCTTATGGTACCCTTGACGGAAGTTTAAGAATTCGTTAGTATCCGCTTTTTAATAATTCACCTTTAAGAACGTTTTCAAAGAGATATCTCTTCAACTATGGCATTTCCCGTTCATCGATACAGGCGTTTGCGCAATAATGAAGGCCTCTTGAGGATGGTTCGCGAAACCTCTTTATCCACGGACGATTTGATAGAACCATTTTTTGTATGTGAAGGTTCAGGCATCAGGCAGGAAATCTCTTCCATGCCGGGTGTGAGCCGTTTTTCCATTGATAATCTGGTTTCCGAAGCGAAGGAAGCCTGTTCTTTGGGAATCCCGGCCGTGATCCTTTTTGGGATTCCTGACAAGAAAGACGATCTCGGCACCGAAGCGTACAATCCGGACGGAATTATTCAACGAGCCATTCGTGAAATTAAAAATGCTGTGCCAGAGCTGGTTGTCATCACCGATGTTTGTATTGATGAGTACACAGACCACGGGCATTGCGGTGTGGTCGAAGGCGGCCAGATATTAAATGATGCCACCCTGGAGCTGTTATCGAAAATGGCCTTGACCCATGCCGATGCCGGAGCGGACATTGTTGCTCCCTCAGATATGATGGATGGCCGAGTCCAGGCAATCCGGAAAACACTCGATGAAACGGGTCACCATGACACAATTATTATGTCGTATGCGGCTAAATACGCCTCGGCATTTTATGGACCTTTTCGTGAAGCGGCAGACTCTTCGCCAAAATTCGGGGATCGCCGATCCTACCAAATGGACCCGGCAAATACTGATGAGGGTGTCAAAGAGGTATTGCAGGATATAGAAGAGGGAGCCGATATCGTAATGGTCAAGCCCGCGCTTTCGTATCTGGATATTATTTATCGAGTGCGTCGCGAAGTGAATGTTCCCGTAGCTGCATACAATGTGAGTGGTGAATACTCTATGGTCAAAGCGGCCGCTCAGAGGGATTGGGTGGATGGTGAAAGGGTGATGATGGAAATTCTGCTGAGTATCAAAAGAGCGGGAGCGCAGATGATTCTAAGCTATTTTTCGAGAGAAGCGGCAAAATTTCTTAATAAATGAAAAAGCGGCAAAACTGCAATATTCCGGGAGGGAACAAATTGGTAATCGGTCTGCGAAAAAATTGATTATACGATTGCTAATGTTTCGCCCACGAACTTATAATTAGAGGATACTCGTAATAGTTTTTCAGGAGAGTTGCGGATGTCCGTATTGGCAAAAAATATCAGATTGATCAGGAAGGAATTGCGCTGTACGCAGTCGGTTATGGCGGAAATCCTGAAAGTGGGGTTTCGCACCTACGTCCGATATGAAGCAGGAGAAAGAGATGCCCCCGTTTCAGTTTTAGTGAAACTGTCACGATTGGGAAATATATCGCTGGAGCAATTGTTGACCCAGGAAGTGGGTAGTCATGACATATCCCCGGTTCCGGTAATTTCCAAAACAGAGAATATTCCGGAAACCAAGTTGGTTAATTTTCGCAAGGGAGAGATATCGTTTAAAAAACCCGCGCGTCAGGAACTGATGACAATTGATTCTTCTGAAAAGAGGCTGTTGACTCTGTTTAGAAAAATGGATGTTGATTTACAAAAGGTTTGTGTAGAAAATATTCAGCAGACGGTCAAGAGCGGCAGTTCGGCACCACCTTTGAGATCTTTGCGGGTGGGGGTTGTTAAAAAAAGACCAGGGCGTTCGGCTTCTTCAAAGTTGACCAGGGCGAAGGTGCCGGTTAAAAAGAAAGGTCGGTCGGGCCGTAAAAAGGTAAACAAAAAATTGCTTAAGGAAAAAATCGACCGATTGAAGATGATCACAAAGAATATTAGTAAGATAACTGTAAAGTAGTTTGCATTTTAGCCGTTTCTGGCATACTTTCTGTGCGTCAATTTCTCACCGTGAGATGATTTAAGTGAAGTCCCCCAACATTCAGGGTCAGCGGCGGGGTGGTATGATGCTCTTCCTCGCCCTTCTGTTACTCATTTCTCTTGAGTTTTATGGAAAAATCTTTGAGCGTGGGGTAGGAAACTACCTCAAGTGGCAGAACTCGACTCGTCCTCAATTAGGACGCGTCTGGGAAAGAGACCGTCAGGGCGTTCTCGCTAAAAGCAAAATCCAGACAATGCGATCTCTTCTCGACTCAAGGGAGGAATCAACTGAAGCGATTGATTCTCTCAAGACACTGTTCGAAAAAATCGAGCCTCCGTTCCCATTGGTCCTGTCCCGCGAAAAGTTTATTGAATTGTATTACGATTTCCCCGGGCAGTGGTCTGCGGAGATAATTTCACCTTTTGAACTCCTTTCAATTGATTCGGAAAATAACTGGACACGTGTTCTTTTGAAACGGTCTGGTCCATGGATTACCGTTAATTTTCTTGATACCCGAAACATTCCAGTTCATAAGATATTTATGGCAACGGATGCCCTGGCGGAAGTACAGGCCACTCGAGCTGTTAAGCGCGGTAGTTTAGAGGATGCTGGATTTGAAAATGACCGCGTTTATTCAGCGGCAGTATTTCTTCCCGTCCTGCAGACGCTTGATCCGAAAACGCAACATGCTGTATTTCCCGATCCCCGGTGGTTCCTCGGAAAAGACTACAGCATTACTCGATTGGGAGTCCGCGAACCTGAAGCCCCTCTGGGGTCGATCCCCAGTCTGGAATTCGGTGTTGAGTATGATACCGATTATTATACTGGCGTACTTTTAATTCCTGTTCCTCTTGAAGTAGCCAATAACATGTTGTCTCAAATAGAGAGAACAGGATCCGATACTATCGGTGAAGAGTTCCATGCCTTGACAGCTCCTTCTGGAGACATCCCTTGATCCGACGAATGATTGAACGCGTGATTTTTGGTTTTTATGTTCTGGCTCTCCTTGGAACGTTTGCCGGAGTGGGGGCTTATTTTGTTCTCAGTCGCGACTTACCCCAGCTTCCTGATGATCTCAAAAAAATCAACCTCAGTCTTCCCACCGAAATTTATTCTGCGGATGGCGAAAGAATCAAAATCCTGGGTCAGCGTTATCCGGTCAAGTTAGAAGATATTTCTCCAAATTTTATTAAAGCGATTGTAGCGGCAGAGGACTCCGGTTTTTATAAGCATAAGGGCCTGGATCATCTCGGTTTGTTGAGAGCTCTTTACACAAACATTCGTGAGCGAAGAGTTTTGCAGGGTGGAAGCACTATTACTCAGCAACTTTCAAAAAACCTGTTTTTTTCTTTTGAAAGAAACTGGATACGCAAGATCAAAGAACTTTTAGTGTCCCTCCAGTTGGAAGTGACTTTTTCCAAAGACCAGATTCTGGAGGCTTACAGCAATCAGATTTATTTTGGTAGTGGGGCTTATGGGGTGGAAGAAGCCTCGCAGGTTTATTTTAGAAAAAGGGCGCGGGATTTAACTGTCCTGCAAGGAGCGCTTCTGGCGGGGTTACCAAACTCACCCAACAATGCCAATCCGTTTACAGACTATCAGCGTTCCATGCGTCGAGCCGAATATATTTTGACGCGGATGGTTAAAGAAAGGCTGATTTCTACTGAAGAAAAAAATATAGCCTTGGCTTCCCCGCTGGAGTTAACGCGACCCAGGGAAGACGATAATCCCAATAGATATTTCATCAACTATGTGATTGAAAAACTGGAACGTGATTATGGAAAGGAGTTTGTTCATTTTGGCGGACTCAAAGTGTTCACTACTCTGGACGCACGTCTTCAGGGTTTCGCCCAGAAATCTGCTGTGTCCCACCTGGAAGCATTGGAAAGTGAAATGAAAGCGTCCGATACAAAAGAATCTTTGCAGGTGGGTATGGTATCGATAGAGAACCAGAGCGGGGCGGTTCGGGTTATGCTGGGCGGACGCAATTATTCACATAGCCAGTTTAATCGCGCTGTTTCCAGTAACCGCCTTCCCGGATCATCGTTTAAACCATTTGTTTACTTTACCGCGATGGAACAGTATGGGTATAACCCTGCGTCCATCATCAAAGATGAACCTATCACTATAGACATCCCCGGTACCGAGCCATGGGAACCAAAAAACTTCAATGATGTATATGCGGGAGATATCATTCTTAAAAAAGCCATGATGCGGTCGCTCAATGTAGTATCCGCCAAGCTGATTCAGGAAGTGACACCGGAAAAGGTGATTGAGACGGCCAAGCAGTTTGGTGTTACCAGTCCGCTTGGAAAAAACCTGTCACTGGCACTGGGCACTTCTGGCGTGTCTGTACTGGAAATGGCCTCGGCGTATAGCATGATCGCCAACCTGGGTGTCTACAACGAGCCTTATTTCATTCAGCGCATTGAAGACTATAAAGGCAATACTCTGTATGAAAATTTTTATCACGGGATACAGCGTTATGCCCCAAAATCTATTTATCCGCTGTTAAATATGATGCAGGGAGTTGTCGATGGGGGAACAGGCAGGGTGGTCAGGCGAATGGGATTCAAACATCCTGCGGCGGGGAAAACCGGAACCACTAATAACTCCAAGGATGCCTGGTTTAATGGATTCACCAAGGATTATTCTACTTCTGTCTGGGTCGGTTTTGATAATAACGATCCTATGGTCCATAAACTGGGACATGGATTGACAGGAGGTAAGGCCGCCGCTCCGATCTGGGTGTTTTATATGCAACAGGCTCTGCAAGGAAGAAACCCGATTAAGTTTCCAATACCTGAAGGGATTAAGTTTGAAAAAGTGGATGTCCAGTCGGGAACGCTTGTGGATGATCAATCGGTGGAGTCAATGAATGTAGCTCTAAAAGAAGAGATTATCATTCCGCCCCGTGCCATTGAGCCAGTGGAGACACTGGTTGAGCAGGCTCCAGTAGATACTTCTGAAACTTCTGATCTGAACAATGTACCAAACCCTTAAATATATTTTCATCCGAATGGGGCTGTCATTTTTGCTCCTGGTTACGTTCGGATTTTTTACGCTCTATTTCATTCATGAAATAGCTTTGCCCGGCGCTGTCTTTGATGATTTTTTCATTCAGTGGTTTCTTTTTATTGTCTGTGTTTTTGTTGGGTTCTTTGCTTTTGGGTTAATCGGGGAACAGCGATATCGTAACGCCATGCATAACTTCGAGGATATCCCGAGTACTGCAGATCCAGTAGAGGTTATTGATGGGTTCCAGACCGTTCTTGACTACACATACTCATCATATTTTTTACCCGGCCAGGGCAGGCGATTACGTAACGACGTCATTATGAAATTTGCCGACTATCTCTTGTTTGCCGGGCGCGATGACAGTCGGGCGCAGAAAATTTTCCTGAAAGCTTTTCTTTTACAGCCGGAGGATTCGCCTTACCGTGCCCCGTTGCTTTCGATTCTTGGCAGGGGGGGGGATCTGACCCCGGGGGAAATTGATTTACTACTGGTTATTCTTAAGGCAGAAGAATTTTGTGATGATGTTATTGTCAGTCACCTTGCCTCGCTATTTCTTCGTAAACGTTTGTTCACTCGAAAAACAGAACCCGTTTTTCTTTCTGCTCTGGAAAATGGAAGTGAGGACTCTGAGGAAATAGTTGGTTTTGTTCTCCCTCAACTCCTGGAAAAGAACAGGGTCGATGTGTTCGCGTTGCGCTTTTACCTCGGGGCGTTGCCGTGGAAGGTTTCTGGGATATCACGTGCTCGTGAATTGGTCGCCAGGGTTTATTGCGAAGCTAACTTGAAAGGGATTGATCCTTCTCTTCATCAAAGATGTGAAGAGGCTTTTCAGGAATTGGATTTGGACCGCCGTACGGAATTGATGAGGGAAGTGGAGGAATCCAGATTCTCAAGTAAAATCGGAAGGATTAAACTGTTCAGTCGGGACGACCTGTGTCAGTTGGAAAAACTGAAAGTTCGCATGGGGCTTGCCAAGTCCTTTTCTGAATATTTTGGCGACGGACTCCGTGGATTATTCAATATTGCTCGGAGTTTGGCGCAATTGCTTGTCCTTAGATTTTTGGATGGACTGGTCGCATTTGGACGTTTGAGCTTTAAAACGAGGATCATTGCTGTTTCTGTGTGCGTGATATTGCTAATGGCGGGGTTGGGGTTTCGGGATTGGAAGATTCAGCAGGAACACGCTGCCCGGGCGGAGTTGGAAAAAAAGAGGGTGGCGGAAGGCAAGGGTCTTGGTCGTGGAAAAGGGGTGAAAATCCACACCCTTCAAGTGGCTGCATTTACCTCTTCCAAACAGGCGAGCCGTTTGGTCGATTCACTCACGCAAAAGGGAATAAGGGATGTTTACCAGGTGAAGTCGAAAAATAAATCAGGTGGAAACTGGTATAAGATTCGAATCGGCAGGTTCGACTCAAAAGAAGACGCGCGAAGACTGGCAAGCCAGTTGATTGGCCAGAAATCTATAAAAAACTATTTTATTATTTCC
>CAJWQP010000062.1 GCA_913045445.1 uncultured Nitrospina sp.
TCGATAAAGGAATATTCATCATTCCGGATATTCTGTGCAACGCCGGAGGGGTTGTTGTTTCCTATTTTGAATGGGTTCAGGGATTACAAAATTTCTTTTGGGATATAGACGAAATACATAAACGGATGGATAAAATCATCAGCCGGGCCTTTGAAAAATCATATGCAATGGCACAATCCAAAAATACCGGAATGCGTTTAGCCTCTCTGATGATAGGGGTGCGCCGGGTAGCAGACGCCGCCGAAAGCCGGGGACTGTATCCTTAAAAAATAAGATTATATTTATAACCCAAGTTTTAACGAAGCAGAGGCGTCCAAATCCAGTGAATTTTTCACAGGAAGAATGCTATCGCGACACTTGTAATACCCGGCGCAGGCGATCATAGCGGCGTTATCTGTACAGAATACTGGCTTGGGGAACCAGGCCTTTATTCCATTTTTCTCCCCTACATGGACAACTCGTTCCCGGAGCGCTCCATTAGCGGCTACGCCGCCAGTGACAACAACTCTGTTCAGTCCTTCCTGCTCACAGGCAAGAACAAGTTTTGCCGAAAGCACATCAATCACCGCCTCCTGAAATCCGGCACAAATATCCCCGTCAGACAAAACAGGCCCCTGCCCCCTTTCTCGTTTGGCTATCACATTTCTGACAGATGTTTTTAATCCGCTAAAACTGAAATCGAGTGATCCTTTTTCCAAAAACGCGCGCGGGAAACTGTATGCCGAGGAATCGCCCTGACGAGCGGTCTTCTCTATCGCCGGTCCACCGGGATATCCGAGCTTAAGCATCTTCGCGACTTTATCAAAAGATTCACCAGCGGCATCGTCTCTGGTACGCCCCAGCTTTTTATAGGTTCCAAATCCGTCAACACGATATAAATCTGTATGGCCTCCTGAAACGGTTAATGCGATGAATGGAAACTCTACGGCCTCTTGCAAAAAAATTGCCAGTAAATGACCTTCCAGATGATTAATGCCGATGAGGGGTTTATCAAGTGCGTAAGCCAACGCTTTAGCTGTGTTAAGGCCAACAAGCAGGCTTGCAATCAAGCCGGGTCCTTTGGTGACAGCGATCAGATCAATCTCATTCAAAGAGACTCCTGCTTCGTTCAGGGCGTCCTGGACTACATGATGAATGGTTTCCACATGGGATCTGCCGGCAAGTTCAGGAACAACACCTCCATATTTGGAATGGATATTGTTCTGGTCAAAAATAATGCTGGATAAAAGATGTGATCCATCTTTTAAAACCGCCGCCGCTGTTTCATCACAGGAAGTCTCTATACCTAGTACAAGCATAAATAAAGAACCCCGTCGGGGAACGGGGTGTTTTAAAAAAAGTGTTATTTAAAAGACAGGGTATGCTTGATGTAAGCTTTGAATTGACTCAGCACCAAGCACAAGTAAAAACCCGGGCATTTTAGAGATTTTTAATGTCGCTTGCCTAATTACTATGACCGAAAGAGAGGTGAGTCGGGCCGCTATTCTGTTCTTTATTTTTATAGCTGGAAACCATTACATCCCAGCCGGAAAGCAGAGACACCGCATGACGCAGTTGTTCGTCTTTTTCCAGATCTTCTTCCAGTTCAGCTTGTTCTTTATCTTCAACCGATGAGTCAACGTCACCAACGTCTTCATTTTCCTGTCCATCAATACTCGTTTTTCCCTTAAGATGCTTTTTTAGGTCGCGCTCCCTGAGAAACCGACGCATTTTCTGTTTTTCGGCAGGCTCCTTATCTAATTCATCCTTTTCATCTTTTTCAAGCTTGGCTACAGGTTTTCTTTCAACCACGATATCAGGAACTATTCCATTCTCCTGAATTACTTTTCCACTGGGCGTAAAATACCGCGCTGTGGTCAAGCGCAGAGCCGAGCCATCACTCAGAGGGATAATGGTTTGAACAGATCCTTTGCCAAACGTAGGCGTTCCAAGGATCACCGCACGACCAAGGTCCTGCAATGCCCCCGCAACAATCTCAGATGCACTCGCGCTACCGCCATTCACTAAAATGATCATTGGATAATTAACGGGCTTGAATTTATCGTGGGTAGTGAAACGCATATTCTGATCTTCTGTTCGTCCTTTTGTATAGACGATGAGGTTTTCATTGGCCAAAAATCTATCAGAAACCTCAACAGCCTGATTCAAGAGTCCACCAGGGTTATTACGAACATCAAGTATCAATTTGGTAATACCCTCTTTATCAAGATATGCAAGGGCTTTATCAAGATCGTTTGAGGTGGTTTTGGCGAAGCTTCTAATTTTCACATATCCGATGGTATCGTTATAAACTTTCTTTTTAACGCTTTGAACTTTGATGATATCCCGTACTATTTTTACAAGTAAGGGAGCATCCAATCCTTCACGGAAAACTGTTATGTTGACAGCAGAACCTATCTCACCGCGTAACAGGGAAACAGCTTCGGTGAGAGTCATGTCCATAGTCGACTCTTCTTCAATTTTAATAATTTTATCGCCGGCTTGAATACCAGCGTTAAACGCAGGCGTGTCCTCAATAGGTGAAACGACAGTTAAGATTCCATCACGAATGCTGATTTCAATGCCCAGCCCTCCGAACTTGCCGGAGGTTTCAACCTGCATATCCCTGAATGCCTCTGGCGGCATATAGGATGTGTGAGGATCAAGCGCTTTCACCATACCCTTGATAGCGCCTTCAATGAGAGTTTTGCTATCTACAGGCTCTACATAACTGGATTCTACTAAAGAAAGCACTTCAGCAAAAATCTTCAGCTTTTCATAGGTATTCTCTTCGCTGTCGAGTTGCGTTGATTCTTTAGCATCGGCCTGAGCAAAAAAAACAATGGACAGGGAAAAAATTAAACAAACTAAAAAAGAAAAAGTTTTTTTCGAGCCGATCCTCGAATCGTTTGGGATCTCTTTTGAAATCAACATCAGGGGGGTGTTCTCCATGTGGTTTATTTGTATAAAAAATATCTGATATAAAGACTATTTGTTTTTTGACTGACTCAACCAGGCAGTCGGTTCGATTGGTCTACCCTTATGACGAATTTCGAAATACAGCGACTCACCAAGGGTGGATCCAGTGTCACCCGAACGACCAATGATCTGACCTGAGCGAACCGCTTTCCCGGCTTGAGTACTAATCTCGTCCAGATGACCATAAAGGGAATGGAACTGCTTTCCATGTCCAATTATAATTATATTACCGTACCCTTCCAATGTGCCAGTGTAAAGTACTTTTCCTGTAAAAACTGAACGTACAGGAGTGCCTTTGGCACTTCGAATATTTACCCCATTATAAACAATAAATGTGTTGTAGCGCTTGTCTCTTTTGCGACCATATTTATTAAGAAATTTTCCCTTAACAGGAAATGGAAGACGCCCTTTTTTATCACTGATGTCCAACCCCTCACCCAGAATGAGCTTCTCTTCCAAACGGGCGATGAGTTGATTGAGTTTTTTCGATGATTGAACAAGCTCATTTTTGAGCCTCTTGTTGAGCTTTTTCTCTTTTTTGAGTCGAGTTAGGAATTTCTTTCTGTTTGCCTTTTCAGCGCGTATTTCCTTTTTTTTTATCTCAGCAGATTCCCTGAAAAGTAGAAGTTTTCCTTTTGCATGCAACAAAGCTTCCTTTTCTCTATTCTGTCTGTTGAATTTGGCGTCGTAGTTATTAAAAAGTGCGCTGTCATAAACTGCAACGCTTTCCATATATTTCAGACGTTTCAGTAAATTATTAAAATTGTCGGATGAAAACAATATTTTAACAGGGAACAGATTTCCCTCTTTGTAGATAGTGCGAAGTCTACGCCCCATCTGTTTTCGTTGTAGAGAAAGCTGTTTGCCTGTCTTAGCGATACTTTTTGATAGGGTGCTGTACTTCTTCTGATTTATCTTTATGTTCCAGTCATAAATTTTAAGCTCTCTTTGCCTCATTTTTAAGCGATCATCCAATATCCGTTGTTTCTTTAAAATGTAGTGTTCCTTCTTCCCCATTTTAGAAAGAGCCTGACTTTGCTTCTTAATTCTTGCCTCCAGTTGATCTCGTTCCATCTTTTCTTTTTTAAGCAGATCATTAATATCATCAATCTCTTGAACTCCCGCCAAAGCCGGTGAGACAGAGTAAGAACCGATAATACTCAGAGCTATCAATAATGCTTTTACTGAAGAAAAATTCATTCTCTATCCGTAGAATGCAAATATTGAGTGATAGACAAAAAGCTCCCCACCCAACCAATAAAGATACTTGCCAAAACCATAGCCCAAAGAAGCGGTTGCGTTAAAAACTGGAAATCAACACCACGAAAGATAGACTCGAGTGAACCTTGAAAATTAAATTTCATATAAATGTGGGTTAGCTTGACAATACCCAAAGCCAGGCCAACACCAATAACTCCCTGCACCAGCCCTTCCAACAGCAAAGGAGCTTTGATGAATCGGTGTGTAGCGCCAAGTAACAGCATCAAATCAAATTCATCCCGCCGGGAATAAATTGAAAGTTTTATGGTGTTGGAGATTATCAGGATTAAACCGACAGATAATATTCCCCCGACAGCCAATATAAAAACCCTGAGAAAAACCATAAAGTTTTCAAATCGGGAAATCCACTTTTCACCATATTCCAGTGACTCGACTCCTTTTTGTTCCTTTAATAAATCAGCTAACTGTCTTATGTTGACTAAGCGCTCAGGGTCATCTTTGAATTTTAAATTATAGGATGCGGGTAGTGGATTAAAACCAAGGTCGGTAACGAATCCTGATTTCCCAGAAAATGTATTCTTAAATTCTGTCCAGGCTTCATCACGTGAGTCATATGAAATGGAGTCAACCTTTTCATTGGATTTAAATATTTCCTCTAGTACATTTTTTTGCCCCTTTGAAATTCCATCGTCCAGATAAACGATGAGTTGCACCTGTTTATCCCAGGTCGACAACAAAGTATTGAGATTGACAAATACCAGGAAGAATAATCCTTGTATGGTGAAGGCAATGGTAATGGTGGCCACAGACATCAAAAACACCTGTTTATTGGCCTTTATATTGTGAACGGTAGTCCTCAGAGCATTAAGTACAAAAGAAATCATATTATCAGGATTGAACCATTCTTCCACGGTTAAGAATTAACAGGCGATGGTCTCTGGCCCGCAGCATTTCCAAACTATGTGTTGCCATAATTACGGTTTTCCCCTGCTGGTTCATTTTTTCGAACAGTTCCAGAATCTCAAGAGATACCTCGGGATCAAGATTCCCGGTGGGCTCATCCGCAAGAATAAGTTGCGGATCGTTGACCAAAGCCCTGGCAATAGCGACACGCTGTTGTTCGCCTCCAGAAAGTTGAGGAGGATAAGAATCTTTTTTGGTTGTCAATCCAACATTCTTTAGAGCGTCCCAGGTTTTGAACCGAATGGTTTTTCTATCGGCCCCTATAATCTGTTGCGCGAAAGCCACATTTTCAAATACGGTTTTTTTAGGGAGAAGTTTATAGTCCTGAAACACAACACCAATTTTTCTGCGGAGGGTATATAAATTACTTTCATTCAATTTCCCCACATTAATTCTATCGACAATAACCTGACCTCGATCAACGGATTCCCATCCGAAAAGAATCTTAAACAAAGTGGTCTTTCCAGCGCCACTCTGGCCTGTCAAGAAAACAAATTCGCCATCCTGAATTGTGAAGGAAACATCCATCAATGCAGGGGCAACGCCACCATATGATTTATGTAAATTAAAAGCCTGAATCATTCAGGAAAGGGGTTATGGGTTCTGAGTATACGGGGATTATCCGAAAAAAAGGGAACTCCTCGAATCAACTTAATTAAATTTGCGGGTCAGTATTGTGGTTTGACCGGTGGGTCGGGATGTTCATCGCAAAGCATGAAATCAGTCTGGTCCTCGTCCTCTGCCAGACATTCTTCAGGCAACATGGTAGCGGTGCCCGGACCATAGAACTTTAAAAGTTGTTCTTCGGAAAGAAGATCAAAATTAATGTAGGTTTTAACGATCAATCTCCCACCATCAACGTCATAAGCAAACACTCCAGCAGGACAAGTCAAATGACCTTCATTCTCCCCAAAAGTGAGCAAAGCATCACTCATATAGGCATCCAGCATGATGACACAGTTGTCCTCATTCTCAGTCCGCTGGCTAAAACGATCCAAGCAATGGGAAGTGTAACAAACCTGTTGATGAGTGAACGAGTTATACAGTTTCCCAAGATCGGTAGATTCTGTATGAGCAGGAGAAATTAAAGTAACAAACCCACCTTTGGTGAAATCAACCAGACATAAAACATCTTTGCCAAATTTTTTGCCGATTTTACGAGTCATTTCATCCATAAATTTTTGACGTTTACGAATTGATATCCGAGCCGTCCGGCGAAACTTCTTGGCATACTCAGCTTTTACGAATGTTTCAATCTGGGCCTTTTTAAAATCAAAATCTCTGTTTTTCTTCATAACTAAACCTGTCAACAAAACTATAAAAACTTAAGTAATAATTATAGGCCAAAAATTAATTGACAACACTATATGATATTATACCCTACCGTAAAATAAGAAAAAGCGTAAAACACGGCAAAAATATTGATTTTATTAATATTAGCGTTCTTTTTCTAATATTCAGCCACAAGTTATACACCAGTTTATGAACGGTACCGCAAAAGTTTTTGGAATTCTTGTTTTAGGGTCTTTCGTATTCCTTTCTGCAATTAATTATATGGCAGATAACATAGATGATTATGAGGCCGTCCCTCTGCCTCCACCCAAAATCAAAACTGTTGAATCGCATAATCCCATGATCAAGATAGATGCGACTTCCAGGAGCAAATGGACTCTGGTAGATTTTTCTACAGGAGAAACGTACAGCATTAATGATCTTGAAAAGGAAAGATCCAAACTAAATGATTACCCCTGGGATCTCGGATTTCAGAGAACTAAAATAATTACCAACAGTGGCATGACCAATCCAAAAGGAAATGTTGCGGTCAGAAATCTAGGTGCGATCGATTTTGATTCTGTAAGCGTTGCCCCAGCAGCCGGGTATACACAAGATGCCAAGTCTTACGGGAAAGTTATAAATAAAGCAATTGCCGACTGGTACTTATATCGTACCCGGACTCACAATGTGGAATCTCAAAAAAACGTTTACGCGGTACGAATGGCCGAAGGCGGATATCTAAAAATGCGAATCCTTAATTATTACTGTAAGCACGAAGAGGCCGAATGCAAAATGATCATGTGCGGTCGTCAAGAAGCGGCATGTTATGGGATAGAGTATGTCCTGCCAAAGGATAACGGGAGGCATTTCCCTCCTCCAGTTCCAACCTCTACTCAAGCCTCATCTGATCCACCATCTACGGAATCCATCAATTGAAACCATATGCCCTCATTCTGTTATTTATTTTCGCAACTATCTCGTGTGAAAAAAATCAACCGGGAATGATATTGATACCTGAAGGTGAATTTACCCTGGGTGTTTTCCCGGATGAAAAACTGATACAATTCATGTCCGACATGACGTTGTCTCTCAATGCTCAACCTGCGCAAAAAGTCTATATGAATGATTTTTTCATAGACCGTAATGAAGTGACGTACGAAGCCTTTCGCCGATTCAAACCAAAACTCGAATACACAGTCAAAGACCCGCTGGAACCCATCCGCGGCGTGAACTGGTATGAGGCTGATGCCTATTGTCTGTGGCTCAATAAACGCCTGCCAACAGAAATCGAGTGGGAAAAAGCCGCGCGTGGAACGGATGACAGATTATTTGTCTGGGGCTGGGAATTTGATAAAGATAAAGCGAGTTTTGGAAAACAGGTTAAATCAACAGGTCACAGCTCAGATGATACCAGTCCCTACGGCATTCAGGATATGAACGGGAATGTTTCAGAATGGACATCAAGTTGGTATCAACCCTATCCCGATTCCACATACAAAGACAAACTTTTTGGTAAGAATGTAAAGGTATTACGTGGCGGCTCCTACCACAAAACAGAACATGGTTTCATGAAAGAGTTTACTATCTTACCGTATCGTAATTTTGCTCCACCGAAAGAACGATTTTGGGACACCGGGTTTCGCTGTGCCAAATCATCAGTTTGACCCCCTAAATTAAGAATCTGTTCCCGACGGAGGCGGTTCTTCGCTGGCTTGCTTGGTAAACCCCTCACTATCGTCAGGTTTTGGAACGACCTTGGTCGGCAATGGGGTTGACGGGGTAGACTTTGCTGACGATTTTGTGATAGATTTTGAAATGGGAGTAATATTGCCAATAGACTCACTACTGCTAAAAATTGTTTTTGCTTTTGGACTTGTTGTATCTGTTTTTTCTATTTGGCTTACCGTATCAGCAACGACACTGCTTTGACTGGAAGGGGTTTTCACAGGAGACTCATCCCCGCTTGCTGTTTCAGCAGGAACACTTTTAGGCCCAGGCCTCCGCCCATTAGAACCACGCCTCGTGTACTTTTTTCTTTGGGTAGGACGCCGTTTACCCCTGGTGTCGCGCCCCCGGCTTTGCCGCTTGGGGGTCTCTCCACTTTCGGTTGACTTTTTGTTATCTCCCTGAGCATCTTTTCCTTTAATTTCCTGTACCGCCAGTTCTTCCGAAGATTTCTCAGTAACATGATATTTGAAGTCCGACCACAATTTGCCCGCTGTACCAATAAATTCGAGTTTGAACTGATGCTTTTCCTGAAGATCCAGCAGGAATCGGGACTTGTTATTAAGCAAATATTCTGTGATTCCAGAGGAAACTTCAGCCCTTAAAGTTTTGACATTTCCTTTAGCCAAATATTCGCTTATCTTCCTCAAAACATCCATCACCATATAATTAAGCGACCGCACCACACCATGTCCATCACAGGAAGTACACTTGACGAAGGCACCTTCCTGAACTGGGGGAGCCAATCGCTGACGTGACATTTCCAGAAGACCAAATTTGGAAATCCGCGCAAAATTAATCCTCGCCTTATCAACCTTGCAAATTTTCTTGATTTGTTTTTCAACCAGGGTCTGATTTTTCTTATGGAACATGTCGATGAAATCAATCACGACCAGGCCGCCAAGGTCTCTCATGCGTAATTGTCGTCCTATTTCATCAGCCGCTTCGAGATTTGTTTTGAGCGCGGTTTCCTCCAACTGGCTGGCACTGGTAGTCTTGCCAGAATTGACATCTATGCTGACCATGGCTTCGCCTGAATCAAAGACTATCGAGCCACCCGATGGCAATGGCACTGTCCTCTGATACAGGGATTCAATCTGTTCTTCCACATTATGACGAGCAAAAATAGGCCGGGTGTCCTGATACAGTTTCACCCTGTTCACCATGCGCGGCATAATGAGCTTCATGAAACTCTTCAGCGCATTGTAGGAGTCGACATTATCGACAATAATCTCAGATGTGTCTGTTGTGAAGTGATCCCTGACCAAACGCACAACCATATCAGCTTCCTGGTATATCAGAAATGGCGGTTCAAACTTTTCTTCAGTAACCGATGATTTCAGGTTTTCCCATACCACCAGGAGGCGCTGGAGGTCTTTTTGTAGTTCCGTTTTTGTCCTGCCCACCCCAGCGGTTCTAATGATCAATCCTAAATTTTTAGGAAGCTTAAAATCGGATACAAGTGTTTTTAGCTTTTTACGCTCCTCTTCATCCTCAATTTTTCTGGAAACTGCGCTGGCATGTGAACCGGACATCAATACCAGAAATCTGCCAGGAATAGAAATACTGTTGGTCAATGAAGGGCCTTTTTGATCACGACTCTCCTTTGCCACCTGGACAAGAATCTTCTGTCCGTGAACCAGAACATCTTGAATACGAACCCGCGCCTTTTTTTCCCCTGTATTGACGTATGTTTCCTTAAGGACATCCTTAAAAGGTAGAAAACCATACTTTTTGCCACCAAAATCAACAAAAGCCGCTTCGATAGCCGGTTCGATCCTGTTGATGACTCCTAAATAGATATTTCCCTTTATTTTTTCATGGGAAACGTTTTCGACTATGTAATCTTGAACCTTGCCATCTTCCAAAATAACAGCACGGCACACTTCTGGATGATCAGCGTTGATCATCATAGACATTTTTTTAGCCATGGGCACCTTTCATGAGGTGGAGTCCAAATTCAGGAATCCCCCTAATATCGAATTCATTAAAATCTCACTGATGGGAACCAGGACACTACAGGAACCCACATAAACATATATTTATCAATCTGTTATATAAAAATTCCTTGCACACCCACATTCATATCAGGGCAACAAAAAACTGCATAAATCATTCAAAAAATAAAACCAAGCAAAAAATGCTCAGCCTTCATTACATCGAAATTATAGTATGAATCGAGCAAAAATATTCATCTAAAATGCATAAATCGGAATATATTATTCCAGTTCTGCTATAAGTTTTCAAATAATCACAAAAAATAGCCAAAAATCGGAAAAAGTCGAACATTTTGACAAAAATCATGACATCAAGCCTGTTAATAGGATTAATTAAAACGAGCAAAGGTTCATAACATTTTTAGTTAAATGCTATCATCTGCTGGTAAATATGAGCAAACCATACGTTAAATATCCACTAGGCAAAAGTCAAAACATCCCCTTGAAAAACCATAATGGGCCTTGCAAAATCAAAGGCTTTCTGCAAATATGGATAAAGGATAACTTTTTCTACTATCGAGGTGGACCAATGACTGAACAAATCGGAATGGCATCTCTAGACTCACTGAATTCCAACCACCTGAAGGGAAAAACTATATTCATCCGATGCGATTTTAACGTTCCGTTGGCCGCCACTGATAAAGGCTACTACCGTGTAGCTGATGATACTCGGATTCGCCGATTCCTGGACACAACATTCAAAAAAATTCATGAAATTACAGAAGGTGATTGCCGAATAATCATAGGCTCACATCTTGGCCGACCTCACAAGCAAAAAGGCTACACGGGCTGGGATGGAATTTTCAATATTCAGTATGTGAGTTCTCACTTCGACACATTAATTCGCTGGCGCTACGGTGATACCTACACGATTTTTCCACCTGAGGTTATCGACTCGCATATGAAACACTCCCTGGAGGTTGCTTCTCATAAACGCATGCCTCCTGGAGGAATAAAGTTTCTTCCCAATCTCAGGTATCTTCTCGATCCCAGAAACCCTGATGCTAATCGAAAGGAATTTATAGACGAGCTTGCAAGCGTATCCGATGTATATATCAATTGCGCATTTGGATGTAGCCATCGTGTAACGAAAAGTCTAAAAATGTTACCTCAACTTATGAGAGAGCAAAAAAAACTAGTCGTGGCGGGTGTTCTATTGCAACAGGAAATTCAAAAAATGGGAAACTTTGCCCGAAGGGTAATCAACCATCCCGGGAAAACGGTGGTTATAGCCGGTGGAGCGAAGGTTTCAGATAAAATCAATATATTAAAACAGTTTGTACATTCAGGGGTCAAGGCGATTTTTATTGGCGGGAAAATGGTTAATACCTTTCTTCTTGCCAAGAAAGATAAATTCAAAATGAAACCTTTTTGTCTTGATGATATACCAGCTACCTTGCAAAGCGCTAATATAGAAAACAATGAAAACCTGGTCAAGGAGGTCCACCAGGCAGGTGAAATATTAGATCTAGCAGAAGACAAGGGAGTTGAACTCAAGTTCGCCGAGGACTACAAATGTGTGGATGAGTTTAAATCGCCTAATTATTTGATTAGATCTGAACCCGATATGAACAAGGAATTACAACTGGACCTTGGACCCAAAACCATAGAAAATTTCCGTAAAACTCTATTGTCTGATGAAGTAGAAAATGTATTCTGGAATGGCCCCCTTGGTGCATACGACCACTCTGGCAGTCACGAGTATGCAGAAGGTTCCCTGGAGTTAGCGCTACTCCTGTTTGGGGAAGCGCTGACCAACCCCAGTTTTTCTGTGGTTATAGGCGGTGGCGATTCAGCGGCGATCCTGAACAAAATCGGAGCCAATCAATTAAAAACTCTCATAAAACGGCGCATCGAAAAACAACTTGCAGAGCCTATAAATAGAGATTTAATAAGTTTGACTTTCCCCGTTGAAGATAGTTACTCTTTATGGAATTACCTGTCATCAAATTTTTTCGTTTCCACTGGAGGTGGGGCGGCTCTTGAGTTTCTTGAAAACTTTCTGAAAGATAAAGGAAATGATAACCTTGCATCCTATCTACCTGGCACCTCGACACTAATGGAGTTGGCCGCCGCCTGATACTGTTCTCTATCCGAAGATGTCA